>CAZWVS010000025.1:0-16808 GCA_964636935.1 uncultured Clostridiaceae bacterium | reverse complement strand
GAGTGAATTCATCCCATGACTGAAGTCACGGGTGTTCTTCACTTAAGCATAAAACAGGATTTACGGAGGCCGGTTGAAAGACCGGTCTTTTTTTGTATTCGCTTGACCTATGAAACAGGGTGGTGTATACTGTGACAAGCAATATTGCTTTACAGGAGGAATAATGCAGGATATAGTAAGGACGGGTTTGTTATTTGATTTTTACGGCGCCATGCTCACACAAAGGCAGAAAAACATAATGGTGTTCTACCTTCACGACAACTTCTCGCTTTCCGAAATATCCGAAAAGCTTGGAATAAGCAGGCAGGGAGTGCACGATATAATAAAAAGAGCCACCGCAAAACTGGAAATGTTCGAAAAAAGACTGGGTCTTTATGAAAAAATGAAGAAAAACAACAGGCTTGCGGACGAGGCGGTAAGAGCCGTGAAAAACGGGAATGTAAAACTTGCCGAAGAAAAAATAAGATTGTTGGCGGAAGGATAAAATGGCAGTATTCGAAGGTTTGTCTTCAAGACTTGAAAATATAATGAAAAAAATCCGGGGCAAGGGCCGTGTTTCTGAAGGGGATGTCAAAGAAATTTCCCGGGAACTTAAAATGGCCCTTCTCGAGGCGGATGTAAACTATAAGGTTGTCAAAGATTTTATTAAAACAATTTCTGAAAAGGCGATGGGAAGGGATGTTCTGGAAAGCCTGACTCCGGGTCAGCAGATAATCAAGATTGTCAACGAGGAATTGATTGAAATCCTCGGAGGAGCCGGACAAGGGCTGAAAATAGAGGGCGGTAAACCCTTTGTGATTTTAATGTGCGGGCTTCAAGGCACCGGCAAGACGACAACATGCGGAAAACTTGCCAATCTGTTGAGGAAAAAAGGGAACAAGGTTTTAATGGCGGCATGCGACACGCACAGGCCCGCCGCGGCTTCGCAGCTGATGACAATCGGAAGACAGCTGGACATAGACGTATTCTCAACCGAGGGGGCCAAAGCCGGAAAAATAGCTTCCGATGCGTTGAAAAAAGCCGAAAAAGAAGATTATGACGTGCTGATCGTGGACACTTCGGGCCGGCTTCATATAGACGAAAACATGATGAATGAACTGAAATCCATCAAGGGCTTTGTAAAACCGGATGAAACCCTTCTTGTAGTTGACGCCATGACGGGGCAGGACGCGGTGAATGCGGCCCGGGCTTTTGATGAGGAAATAGACATCTCGGGTGTCATTATGACAAAAATGGACGGAGACACCAGGGGCGGAGCCGCGTTATCCGTAAAAAGCGTAACGGGCAAAGTCATAAAGTTCGCAGGCACCGGTGAAAAAATGAACGACCTTGAGGACTTTCATCCGGAAAGAATGGCTTCCCGTATCCTGGGAATGGGCGATGTCCTGACTTTGATTGAAAAAGCACAAAAAAACGTCGATACGGAAAAAGCCCGGGAAATGGAAAGAAAACTTGCGGACGCGTCATTCACCCTTGATGATTTCCTGGATCAAATGGAGCAGCTTGGCGACATGGGCCCGTTGGATCAGATACTTGGGATGATGCCCGGTGTCGATCAGGCAAAATTGAAAGGGATTAGCATTGACGAGAAGCAAATTGCGAGGACAAAGGCGATCATACAGTCGATGACAATCGCAGAAAGAAGAAATCCAAAGCTGCTTGACGCCTCGAGAAGGAAAAGGATAGCCGCTGGAAGCGGTAATCCCATACAAAACATCAACAGGCTTGTGAAGGATTTCGAATCAATGAAAAAGATGATGAAAAAAATGAGTGGAAAAGGCGGTAGGAAAATAAAAGGAATGAAACTGCCGTTTTAAATAAAAATATCAGGAGGAAATCATGGTAAAAATCAGATTGAAAAGAATCGGTGCCAAGAAGAAACCTTTTTACAGGGTTGTCGTCGCCGATTCAAGGGCACCCAGAAACGGAAAGCTTATTGAAGAAATAGGCACATACGACCCCATGGCCGACCCCACGAAGTTCAGTGTTGACATGGACAAGGTCAGGGAATGGGTCGCAAAAGGCGCGCAGATGACAGATACGGTAATGCAGCTTGTCAAAAAGAACGGCGGAATGGAAAAGCAGACAACCGTCGAACCCGAAGAAACAGAAACTCCGTCCGATGTTAAAGAAGCGGTCGAGACTGCCGAAGAAAAATCTTCAGCCGACAAAGAAGAAACTCCGGAATCCGCCGAAGAAGAATCTTCAGCAGACAAAGAAGAAGCATCGGAACCCGTCGAAGAAGAAACTTCAGCCGACACAGAAGAAGCATCGAAACCCGTCGAAGAAGATACTCCAGCGGATGAAGAGAAAGCATCGGAACCCGTCGAAGAAAAAACTTCGATTGATGAAAAGAAAGCTGCCGGGACCGTCGAAAAAACCGCTTCAATCGAAGGGGAAAAAACATCGGACAAAGATGAAAAAACCGAATCGGAAGGTGATTCCAAATGAAGGAATTGCTTGAACTGATAGCAAAAGCCCTTGTTGAGAACCCCGAAGAGGTAAGCGTGACGGTCATTGAAGAACCCCATAACACAATCCTGGAACTCAGGGTTGCCAATGAAGACATGGGGCGCGTAATCGGGAAAAGAGGCAGGATAGCCAAATCAATCAGAACCCTTATGAAAGCGTATGCGATCAAAGAGAAAAAGCGCATACTGGTTGAGATTGTCGACTAGAGATGAAAACCGTTGACCGTACAGAAGGTTTTTTCGAAATAGGCGTTGTTTCCGGAGCGCACGGCATAGGGGGCTTTGTCAGGGCGCATGTCTATACGGCTAGTCCGGAAAACATATGTGAACAGCCTTTCATATATTGTGACGGCAAAAAGACCGTCATTGAAAAATGCGGCATACACGGCAGGGAGCTTTTGATTAAATTCAAAGGAATCGACAACCGTGATGAAGCCGCGGCTATGAAAGGCTGCCTTCTATCCATCGACAGGACAAAGGGGGCCCGGCTTTTAGAAGGCGAATACTACATACAGGATTTAATAGGATGTTCGGTATACGAGGATTCAAAAAAGTTAGGCTTCATATCGGATGTCATTGAAACCGGTGCGAACGACGTCTATGTGATTGAAGACGGTCAGGGTCATGAGGTCCTTATACCGGCGATTGATTCGGTGGTGCTCAATATCGACATCGGGAACAGGAAAATCTCAGTAAGGCTTCCGGAAGGGATTGACGACAATGATTACATTTAATGTTTTAACCCTTTTTCCTGAAATATTCGATGCCCTCGAATCCGGAGTGGTTGGAAGGGCGAAAGTCGACGGTCTGATAAATGTCAACAAAATTCAAATCAGGGACTTCTCGCTGAATAAACATAAGAAGACGGATGATTATCCCTACGGCGGCGGAGAAGGCATGCTTATGACCGTCCAACCCGTCGTGGACGCTTGGCGGAGCATAGGAAACCCAGGCAGGACGATCTGTCTCACACCAGGCGGAAAGCTGTTCAATCAGGAGAAATGCATCGAACTGTCAAATCACGAGAACATAACATTGGTTTGCGGAAGATATGAAGGAATGGACCGGCGCATAACAAAACTGGTCGCAGACGAGGAGCTGTCCATAGGGGACTATGTCATTTCAGGAGGCGAATTTGCGGCCCTGGTAGTCATAGACGCGGTTTCCAGAATGATCCCCGGTGTCCTGGGCAATTCCATGGGAAGCCTCAAAGACTCTCATTCGGACGGTCTGCTGGAGCATCCCCAATACACAAGACCCGAAGAGTTCAAAGGTCTTAAAGTCCCGTCTGTGCTGCTATCCGGAGACCATAAAAAAATCAAAGATTACAGGCTGGCTGCAAGCATAGTGGAAACATACAAAAAACGACCCGACCTGCTTTCAAAGCGTGGCATTGGCAAAAGCGAGGCCGAGCTGGTCAGGGAGATGTTCCCCGATTTCACGGGGGATATCGATAAATATATTATTTAGCGGGAGATATTATGTACAGACTTGATTTAATTGAAAAAATCGACCCTGAAATGGCAACGGCCATTGAACAGGAAGTGGAAAGACAGCGCAACACCATAGAGCTGATAGCCAGTGAGAATTTTGTCAGCGAAGCGGTTCTCGATGCGATGGGAACACCCCTTACCAACAAGTACGCCGAGGGATATCCCGGTAAAAGGTATTACGGAGGCTGTGAATTTGTCGACAAGGCGGAAACAATGGCAATTGAAAGGGCTAAAGAGCTTTTCGGCGCTGACCATGCCAACGTACAGCCTCACTCGGGGGCTTCGGCGAACCTGGCTGTGTTTTTCTCCGTCATGGAACCGGGCGATAAATTCATGGGAATGGATTTATCCAGCGGCGGGCATCTTTCGCACGGACTGAAAAAAAATATTTCGGGAAGTTATTTCGAAGTCGTGTCCTACGGTGTGAAAAAAGAGGACCGGCTTATTGATTACGACCGGCTCAGGGAAAGCGCCTTAAAGGAAAAACCCAAACTCATAATTGCCGGTGCAAGCTCCTATCCAAGGGAAATTGATTTCGGGATATTCGAAGATATCGCAAAGGAATGCGGAGCATATCTCATGGTCGACATGGCGCACATCGCGGGGCTTGTAGCCGCGGGGCTTCATTCAAACCCCGTCCCGCATGCCGATTTTGTCACATCCACGACACACAAGACGCTGCGAGGGCCCAGAGGCGGTCTAATATTGTGCAAAGAGAAGCATAAGAAAAAAATCGACAGCGCCGTTTTCCCCGGAACACAGGGCGGTCCGCTGATGCATATCATCGCGGCAAAAGCAGTCTCTTTCAAGGAGGCATTATCATTCGAGTTCATCGAATACCAGAAAAACATAATCAGCAACTCTTCAGCTCTTGCTGATTCACTGATGGAAAACGGAATCGATCTCGTATCCGGAGGAACGGACAACCACATGATGCTTGCGGACCTGACCGGCATCGGCGTAACGGGCAAAGAGGCACAGGACCTTCTTGAAGATGTTAATATAACATGCAATAAAAACAGTATCCCCTTCGATACGAAAAGCCCCTTTGTAACCAGCGGCATCAGGCTTGGCACGCCTGCGGTGACCACACGCGGAATGAACCGGGAAGACATGGCCGACATCGCAAAAGCCATCTCAATTGTTTTAAAAAAGGAAAGAGGGGCAAAAGACAAGGCAAAAGAAACAGTACGTGAACTTGTAGGTAAATATCCACTTTATTGATAAGTGTTTCGGATTTTTACCGGGATAAGGTGAAAAGCAATGGAAAAACAGCCTCTGGCATATAGGATGACCCCGAAAACCCTGGATGATTTCGTGGGTCAGGAAGAAATAGTGGGGGAAGGCAAGCTTTTAAGGAGGATGATCGAAGCCGACCGGATGAGGCCTGTAATCCTTTACGGCCCGCCGGGAACCGGAAAAACCTCCCTTGCCAGGATTATAGCCAAAACGACTAAGTCTAATTTTGAAAAAATAAATGCCGTTACATCCGGAGTGGCTGAAATCAAGCGGATCATAAGCGAAACCCGCAGCAGCCTGATGAATGTTTCAGGCAGAACCGTTTTATTCATCGATGAAATACACCGGTTCAACAAAGCGCAGCAGGACGCCCTTTTGCCTTCCGTTGAAGAAGGCACCATAGTTTTGATCGGAGCCACGACGGAAAATCCGTTTTTCGAAGTTAACAAAGCATTGATATCCAGATCATCCGTGTTCATGCTAAAACCCCTCGAACCCGGGGACATTAGGAAAATCCTGGAAAACGCATTGTCCGACAAGGACAGCGGTTTCGGAGGCCTGAACATCGATATTGAAGAACAAACCCTTGCCTTTATCAGCGAATACAGTTCCGGCGATGCCAGGATAGCGCTTAATGCGCTTGAGCTTGCCGTATTGACAACCGATGTCTCATCCGACGGAACCATACGGATCGATATGGGGATAATGGAGAACTGCCTCCAGAAAAAAGCTTTGAGGTTCGACAAAAAAGGCGAAGTACATTACGATAACATAAGCGCAATGATAAAATCCATGCGGGGCAGCAGCCCCGACGCGGCGGTGTTCTATCTCGCAAGGGCCCTTTATGCCGGGGAGGATATAAATTTCCTGGCAAGAAGGATAACCATATGCGCCTCCGAAGACGTGGGGCTTGCAAACCCCATGGCCCTGGTCACGGCACAGGCCGCCGCCGAAGCGGTAAGGATGATCGGCATGCCCGAAGCCAGGATAATATTGTCCGAAGCCGCGGCATATGTAGCGGTAAGCCCTAAATCAAATTCAACATACAAGGCTGTAAACAGCGCCTTGGCCGACATAGAAAACGGGGACACGGGCAGCGTCCCCATGTGGCTGAGAAACGCCCCTGCGGGTGGCATGAAGGACCTTGGATACTCAAAGGGGTATAAGTATGCACACGACTATAAAAACAATTATGTGAAAATGCAGTTCCTTCCGGACAAGATCAAGGACAGGAAATATTACAAACCGACGGAAAACGGTTATGAAAGGAAAATCATAAAATGGATGAAGGAAAGGGAAGAGGAATGAGACGCATTTTTGCCTGGATCGGGATTTTGCTTTTCTTCCTGCTCATTGTGAACATATTCACAATACAGTTCCAAATAGAGATCTCCATCGGGGTTTACATATTCCTTATAATTCTATATCTTTTTGTCATGAGAAAAAATGACGGTCCGCAGGACGGAAAAGGGTATAAGGACAATGAAGAGGATACCGGCAATGACAAACCACAGAACGGCCCCGGTGATTAACAATGCCGCACAGGGGTATAAAAAGTAGAAATAGGAGCGGAGAAAATGACAAATACAATTTATCTCGATAACGCGGCTACAACCAGGCTGGATGATGACATCCTGGAAAAAATGATGCCGTGGCTATCCGACAACTACGGAAATCCGTCATCCATATATTCGTTTGGCCGGGATGCGAAAACCGCTCTTGAGCAGTCAAGGGAACGCGCCTCGCTGGCCATCAACGCAAAACCCAACGAAATATATTTTACAGGGTCGGGGACCGAGGCCGACAACTGGGCCATAAAGGGCGCTGTCTCGGCCAATCCAAAAAAGGGGCGCCATATAGTCATAAGCGCCATAGAACACCACGCCGTGCTGCATACGGTGGAATACCTTGAAAAAAACGGATATGAGATAACGAAAGTCCCCGTGGCGCCCAACGGCATCATAGACCCTGCCGTTTTGGAAAATTCGCTAAGGGAAGACACCGTGCTGGTTTCCGTAATGATGGCCAACAATGAAATAGGCACTATACAGCCCATCGCTGAAATTTCAAAGATCCTATCGGGTAAGGACATTCTGTTTCATACGGATGCGGTTCAGGCGGTAGGTTCGATACCCGTGGATGTTAAGGCCCTCGGTGTGGACCTGCTTTCACTTTCGGCCCACAAATTCCACGGGCCCAAAGGTGTTGGGGCCTTGTATGTGAAAAGAGGGGTGCGGATAGACAATCTGCTCCATGGCGGCGCCCAGGAGAGAACGAGAAGGGGCTCGACCGAGAACATGGCCGGAATCGTAGGCCTTGGATACGCAATTGAGAAAGCCGTAGCCAATATGAAGCAAAACAGTGAAAAAATCAAGAAAATGAGGGATGATATCGTAAAGAGGATCATGAACGAGGTCCCCTATACGATATATAACGGCGATGCGGTCGACAGGCTTCCCGGAAATGCGAATTTCTCCTTCCGTTTCATAGAAGGCGAAGGGTTGTTGCTCTTCCTTGACATGAACGGAATCATGGCATCCAGCGGATCGGCATGCACTTCAGGTTCACTTGACCCTTCCCACGTGCTGCTTGCACTGGGTCTTGACCACGGGACCGCTCACGGTTCGCTTAGGCTGTCATTCGGAACGGATAATTTCAATGACGACATTGACCATGTAGTTGAAACAATAAAATCAACGGTTTCAAGATTAAGGGAAATGTCCCCTTTATATGAAACATTTTTAAAAAATGGAAGAAAACAGGAGGTATGATAATGTACAGTGAAAAGGTAATGGATCATTTTTCAAATCCCAGAAATGTAGGGGAACTAGAGAATGCGAACGCCGTAGGCGAAGTGGGAAACGAAAAATGCGGCGACATAATGAAAATATTCATGAATATCGAAGACGATGTCATAAAAGATATAAAGTTCAAGACCTTCGGATGCGGAGCCGCAATCGCCACAAGCAGCATGGCAACCGAGCTTGTCAAAGGCAAAACCATCGATGAAGCCCTTACTTTGACAAATAAGGCTGTCGCAGAGGCGCTTGGAGGGCTTCCTGCGGTTAAAATGCACTGCTCGATACTTGCAGAGGAGGCGATCAGGGAGGCCATATGCAACTATCTAAAAAGCAGGGGAGAGGACATAGAGAATTTCAGTCAGTGTAAAAATTGCTGCAGAGGTGATTAGATTGCCCAAAAGCGTTTTACTTGCCATGAGCGGCGGCATAGACAGCACAGCCGCCGCAGTAATACTGAAAGAAGCCGGCTATGATGTGACAGGCTTTACTTTCGGTGTCGATTATTTCAATTCCGATTCAGCGGAAAAGGCGAAAAAAATCTGCGACATGCTCGGCATGAAACACATCTATCAAAACATCAGCGGCAAGTTTAAAAATGAAGTCATTGAATATTTCAAAAACGAGTATGAACAGGGCCGGACTCCCAATCCCTGTATAAAATGCAACCTTAGCATCAAGTTCGGATACATTTACGAATTTGCTTTAAAATCTGGCTACGACCATGTCGCAACGGGTCATTACGCATCAATTAGGGAAATAGAAGGCAAAAAGCGACTTTCAAAGGCAAAGGACGCCTCAAGGGACCAGACATATTTCCTTTATGTCCTGAAAGAAGAACAGCTTGACCGGATCCTGTTCCCCCTTGGGGACATCAAAAAGGTTGAAGCAAGGCGAATATGTGAAAAAAACGGGCTTCTTCCCGCCGACACCGGTGAAAGCAGGGAGATATGCTTCATTTCGGATAATTACAAAAGATTCCTGAACCATGAACTCGGTGTGGAATCAGTTCCGGGCAACTTTGTCGACAAAGAGGGCAATGTGCTCGGCAGACACGACGGAATCATAAACTACACCGTAGGACAAAGAAAAGGGCTCGGAGTGGAACTGGGAAAACCGGTTTACATAAAAAGCATAGAGGCCTCTACGGGAAACATTGTCTTAACTGAAAAAAAAGATATTTATTCAAATGAAATAAAAATTGCAAATCTCAGCCTGATTAACGGTTTCATCCCCCAAAACCGCGAGTTATATGTTAAAATCAGATATGGTGCACCGCATGCGGGGGTTAAAGCCGTGAAAGATCTTGGCGACGGGGTATGTCAAATCTTTGCCAAAGAACCTTTAAAAGCAGTAACCCCGGGACAGGCGGCCGTAATTTATACAAAGGATTTTGTAGTTGGCGGCGGCACAATCATATAATAACCCGGAGGACGAGATGACGACAAAAAAAGAATATGAAGAGCTCTTTTATAAGAGGACAAACGCATGGGCGGACGTAGGGACCAAAAACGGAACCGACATTTCAACTTTTTGCAGTGAATATTCTGCATTTCTGGACAATTCCAAAACCGAAAGGGAATTTACGGACAACACGGTCGAGCTTCTTGAAAAGGAAGGTTTCATTTCCATTACAAATGCATTTGAGTCAAATCAAAAGCTGCATTCAGGCGACAAGGTCTATTATGTAGGCGGCAATAAGTCCGTGCTCATGGCGAAAATCGGGAAATCGAGCATATTGAAGGGAACGAACATGGTCGGGGCCCATCTGGACTCACCGAGACTGGACTTGAAGCCGGTTCCCATATTCGAAGATATGGAACTTGCCTATATGAAAACCCATTATTACGGCGGCGTGAGGAAATACCAGTGGCTTTCCATCCCCCTTTCACTGCACGGGACGATTATCAATGGGGACGGGGAGAAAGTCAATGTCAATATCGGGGAAGATGAAGACGACCCTGTTTTCGTCATAACGGACCTGCTCCCGCATCTTGCATCCGAACAGAATCAAAAGAAACTGGGTGAAGCTTTTCCTGGTGAAAGCCTGAATGTGCTCACCGGTTCCGTCCCCCTCGACGATAAAAACGATGTGAAGCATAAGGTGAAACTGCGTGTTTTGGACCTTCTCAACAAGAAATACGGCATTAATGAAAAGGACCTGATAAACGCCGAACTTGAGATAGTTCCTGCCGTCAAATCCAGGGACATAGGGCTGGACAGGGGGCTTTTGGGGGCATACGGACATGACGACCGCGTATGCGCATATGCCGGCCTCATGGCTGTGCTGAATGCGGGGATCACCGAAAAAACAGGTATCTGCTATCTTTCCGACAAAGAAGAGATCGGCAGCGTGGGAAACACCGGGGCGCAGTCGGACATGCTTGAATACTTCGTAGGAATGCTTGTTTATCTGACGGAAGACGACGCCAACGACATAAAAGTCAAGCAAGCCTTGTATAATTCAACAATGCTTTCCGGAGATGTCAGCGCGGCGGTGGACCCAGCTTTTAAAACTGTTTTTGAAAAGACCAATTCGGTATATCTCGGGAAAGGCGTTGGAATAGCGAAATATACCGGGGCAAGAGGCAAGTCCGGAGCAAGCGACGCCAGCTGCGAATTGATGCAGCGGATAACGCACCTGCTGGATGACAAAGGAATAAGATGGCAGGTGGGGGAGCTTGGCAAAGTGGACGCCGGCGGAGGCGGCACAATAGCCAAATTCGCTGCAAAGCTCGGAATCGACGTGCTTGACATAGGCGTGCCCCTTCTTGGAATGCATTCACCATTTGAAGTTGCCAGCAAGGTTGACATCTATATGTGTTATCAGGCGTTTTTGGCATTTTACGAGTCTATTTGACTGTATGCCGGATACTCTGTATCCTATATGCAGCCCTTCGGCTTGAATTCAAAAAAGGAAATTTAAGCCGTTTTGGAACAAATAAGGGTTGAAATTCGTTAAATCCCATATGTTTGGAGGTAGAAATGGCGGCTAAAAAATTTATTGCGACATTCACGGTGATTGTGCTTTTGTGTCTGGCGGGAGCCGGAATAGCTTTAATAGAGGTGATCGAGGGAGCGGAAGCCAGAGCCGCAGAAGAAGCCAGGGAGGCTGCGGAGCAGGGGACCGAGCTTCCTTCCGATGAATATTCGGAAGGCGACGTGATAAACCAGTACGTTATAAAACCGTTCAACACCCTGGTGATGGTTCGCGACAAGGTCGGGGCCAATACGGACGCCATAATGCTTATCAACATAAACCCCTACGATTCCAAAATAAGTGTCATGTCCATTCCCCGCGACACCATTGTCAGCACGGACGTCAACAGGAACGGGGAAGACGACGATATCATAAACATGGTCTATGCCGCCAAAGGTCTCGATGTTGAACAGACAACGGCATATATAGGCAGCGAACTGGGATGCAGCATCAAATACGGCGTCGTCATGCAGTTGAAGGTTTTCAGCGAGGTCATTGACGCCCTGGGCCCTGTGACTTTCGATGTGCCTTATCACATGGAGTATGACGACCCATACCAGAATCTCCATATCTATTTCGAAAAAGGCTTACACCAGTTCGACGGAGAGGATGCTGAAAAACTGTTGAGGCACCGGAAGAACAACGAGGGTGTGAAGTCCGAAGCCGTGAACGGTTCGGACATACGCAGGATCAAAATGCAGCAGGATTTCCTAAAAGCCGTGATAGAGCAAAAAACCAGCCTTTTCCACATGAGGAAACTCAGGGAGATAATAAACATCGTATTCGACAACTTGAATACAGATGCGCAGATCAACGACTTTTTCAGGGTTATTCCCGAAGTTCTGAAAATTGATTTGAATGCCATAGAATGGTTCACCCTTCCGGTCAGGGATGATGAGGACTTCATACATCTCATTCCCGAAGAAGAAGAGATAAAGGAAATCATAAGAAGCAATTTCATAGGTTACATGAACTGAATAACTTATTTATTAGAGGTGATAATCTAAGAATCTCGTGACTTTAGTCATGAGAGGTTCAAACGGTTAATCCCCGGAGGTGTTCTGATCGCCGGGTTTTATATTGGCAAGCGGGTTGGATTCAACCGCCTGTCTTAATTTGGTGTCGTCGAGATGCGTATATATTTCAGTGGTCGAGATGCTCTTGTGCCCCAATATCCCCTGAAGAGCCCGTATATCCACATTGCCGTGACGGTACATCAGGGTTGCTGCAGTGTGTCTTAGCTTATGTGCTGAAAATTTTTCCGCGTCGAGACCCGCTTTTTTAAAATACTTTTTGAGCATGTGATGAATTGTTTTCCTGCTTATGCGGTTTCCCTGCATGCTTACAAACAGGGCCTTGTCGTCGCCGCCGGTCGGCCTGGTGCGGACTTTCAAATATTCGTTTATTGAATAGACACATGCGTCGTTCAAGTAGATTGTGCGTTCCTTGCTGCCTTTACCCCTTACGACAAGCGTGTCGTTGTCCCGTATGTGGTTTGTGTTTATGCTGACAAGCTCGGAAACCCTGAGCCCGCAATTTAGGAGCATTATGATGATTGCAAAATCCCTTGAATGATATCTCCCGTCCACTGAAGCCAGAAGCTTTTTGCACTCGGCAAGGCTGAGATAGCGGGGGAGGTCGTTTGAGATTTTAGGTGATTCAAGCTCCTGGGCCGGATTGGTCCTTATGAGTTTTGATTTGCTGAATAAATATTTATAAAAAGATTTCAGCGTGGCGGTCTTCCTTGCCCTTGAACGGGCGGACGCGCCCCTTGTGCGGCTTAGAAAAGTCATGAATGAATATAAGTCGCTGAGGGTGCTTTCGCCCACAAGCGAAAGGGGTCTGTCCGTCACGTCAATTTCGTCAAAAGGTGTCGTTTCCCCCAGCTTGTGCATCTTCAAAAAACGCAGGAACATCCTGACATCGTAAAAATACTCTTTTATGGTATTGGCGGAGCAGTTTTTAATGGTGTCCATATATGCCAGGAAATCAACCGCATATGGTGGAAGCTGCTTGAAATCAACTGCCATTGTTTTAACCCTTTCCCGAAATCTTGGCCCATGTGTCCCTTAGGGAGGCGGTTCTGTTGAAAACGGGCTTTTCTTCAGTTGAATCGCAATCCCTTATGAAATAACCGGTCCTGAAGAATTGAAACCTGTCTCCGTCCGATGCATCCCCCAGCATGGGTTCAAGTTTTGCGTCGGGGCATAACTTAAGCGAGTCCGGATTTATCATGTCAAGTACGGTTTTGCCTTTGGGGATGTCCAGGGGGTCTTCATTTGTGAACAGTCTGTCATAAAGTCTGACTTCAGCTTCCACGGCATGTTCGGCGCTGACCCAGTGAAGCGTACCTTTCACTTTTCTGCCGTCGGGGGAATCGCCGCCGCGGGTCAACGGGTCGTATGTGCAGTATATTTCGGTTATGTTTCCTTCGTCATCCTCGTCATATCCCGTGCAGGTGATGAAATACGCGTTTTTAAGCCTGACTTCGCTTCCGGGGGAAAGCCTGAAAAACTTACGCGGGGGATCAACCATGAAATCCGATCTCTCAATATATAGTTTATTTGAAAATGGCATTTTTCTCGTACCGGCATCCGAATCCTCCGGATTGTTATCCGTTTCGATATATTCCGTGCTTCCATCCGGATAGTTTGTTATAGTAACCGGCACGGGATCCAAAACAGCCATGGCCCTGGGCGCCGTCTTGTTCAATTCGTCCCTTATGCAATGCTCCAGCAGGGCAACATCGACCACGCTGTATGTTTTCGCAACCCTCACTTTATCTATGAAGGCCCTGATCGAGGCGGCCGTATAGCCGCGCCTTCTAAGTCCTGCGATTGTAGGCAGCCGCGGATCGTCCCATCCCGATACCAGTCCCGCTTTTACAAGATCCCTCAATTTGCGTTTGCTGGTGACTGTATAGGTGACGTTCAACCGCGCAAATTCCCGCTGTTTGGGGAATTCCTTGAATCCGATGTTTTCCAAAACTATGTGCTTCAAATTCCAAATCGCAAAGGGAATGGGTTATACCTTCAACCGCATCCTGTATCGGATGGGCATAATCGTACATTGGATATATGCACCATTTATCGCCGGTGTTCGAATGGGGGACATGCATGATCCTGTATAACACGGGGTCCCTCATGTTCAAATTGGGGGATGACATGTCTATTTTGGCCCTCAGTGTTTTCTCGCCGTCCTTGTATTCGCCGTCCTTCATTTGTTTGAAAAGCGCGAGGTTGTCTTCAACCGGCCTGTTCCTGTAAGGGGAATCCTCTCCGGGTTCTTTCAGGGTCCCTCTGTATTCCCGCATTTCGTCGGCGGTGAGGTCGCAGACGTATGCATTGCCCTTTTCAATTATTTCAAGCGCATATTCGTAACAACGGTCGAAATATTCCGACGCGTAATACACCCTGTCGTGCCACTCGAATCCAAGCCATTTTATGTCATCCCTGATAGATTTCACATATTCGGTTTCCTCCGTGACGGGATTTGTGTCATCCATTCGAAGATTGCAAAGACCGTTGTATTTTTCCGCGGTTCCGAAATTGATGCATATGGCTTTGGCATGGCCCAGGTGAAGATAACCGCTCGGTTCCGGCGGGAACCTGGTGTGTATTTTCAAATCAGGGTGGCTTTTCAGGTCCGCGTCTATTTCATTATGAATGAAATTGGAATTCTCAAACATTTTTCCCATTTATTCCTCCAGTTGCCTTAAGGCTGATTTTATTCTTTTAACTGTTTCTTCTTTTCCCAGTATGTCGGCTATTTCAATGGCTCCTCCGGGGGTTACCGGTTTTCCCGAAAGCGCCACTCTTACGGGCCACATTATTTTACCGTTCTTGACCCCGGCCCTTGAGGCGGCATCGCAAAGGCATCCGTAAATGCCGTCATGGTCCCACTCTTCCAGGTTCTCGACGGCCTCCAGGGCGACGGGCAGAAGTTCAAGGGCCGAATCCCTGTCGCTTTTCATTTTCTTGTGAAAATACAATTCCGGGTCTATGGGGCCGGTTTTTGCAAGAAAATCAAGTGAACCGGGGATTTCACCGAGCACTTCCGTGCGCTTTTGCAACATTGCCGCGATTTTCCCGATTGTATCGTCGTCGTTCATATGGGGGACCGCTTTTAATATCCAAGGTTTCGCCGTCAGCGCGAATTGTCCGGGAGTCATTTTCCTCAGATATTCACCGTTCATCCAGCGAAGCTTTGCATAATCCAGCGTTGAAGGGGATTTGCTGATGCCGGAAAGGGTGAATTCGGTTTTCAACTCTTCCATGGTGAAAAACTCCCTTTCGTCGCCGGGACTCCACCCGAGCAGGACGGTATAATTCAATATCGCTTCGGGAAGATAGCCCTCTGCGATCATATCTGAGAACATGGCGTCGCCGTTCCTTTTTGAGATTTTACTTCCGTCCGCTTTTACAACAAGCGGCAGATGCACGAAAACAGGAACCTCCCATCCGAATGCCTTGTATAGGTGGACGAATTTCGCTGTTGATGACAGATATTCGCTTCCCCTTACTATATGTGTGATGTCCATGAGGTGGTCGTCTATGACATTGGCGAAATTATATGTGGGATAGCCGTCCGACTTAATCAATATCTGGTCTTCGAGAGTTTCGTTTTTAAATGCCATATCGCCGTACACCACGTCATGATATGAGGTCTCGCCTTCATCCGGGGCTTTCTGTCTTATGACATGGGGGACGCCCGATGCAAGCTTTTCTTTAATTTCGCCTTTTGAAAGATTAAGGCATTTCCTGTCGTATTTATACTGCACCCCTTTGATTGCGGCGTCATGCCGTAGGGAATCCAGCCTCTCCTTGGTGCAAAAGCAATAGTATGCGTGTCCCGATTCAATCAATTTTCTTGCATGGGGAAGATAGAGGCCGAGGCGTTCCGACTGCACGTATGGACCATGGCCTCCTCCGATATCCGGGCCCTCATCATGCTTTATGCCCACCGCGGCAAGGGTCTCGTATATGACTTCGACGGCACCCTCCACATAACGCTCGCGGTCCGTGTCTTCTATCCGCAAAATGAATTTGCCGTCGTGAATCTTCGCCGCCAGATATTCATATATCGCAGACCTCAGGTTGCCGATGTGCATGTAGCCCGTCGGGCTGGGCGCATATCGCGTACGTACTTCTTTTGTCATGGTCACACTCCCCGTATATAATACTAAAAAGTATATTATTATAGAAAAAATTAGTCAAACAGCCGGAATTTGTTTATAATTCATTATATTACATTGGAAGAAGGTTTGCTGCAAATGGAAATTAAAATTTCACAAGGGAATAAACAACTGATGGAAAAAGCGTCGGAAGGCGAAACGGTGCTTGAAGTCATAAGACGCAGCGATGCCGAAATAGTGGCACCGTGCGGAGGAATACGGAAATGCGGAAAATGCCTTGTCAAAGTCTCGGGAACGGATGAAGAAGTGTCGAAGGACGAAGCCGACCTGCTTGGCGAGACAAACCTGAATAACGGCTTTCGGCTGGCGTGTTTCATCCATCCGTCCGAAAATATGGAAATCACAATACCGGAACAGTCGACAAAAAACAAGATACTCACCAATCTTTATATGAACATCGATAAAATCGAGCCGGCTGTGGGGATAAGGAAAATCAAGACACAGGTTCCCGATCTTGAAAAACAGATTTCAGACCTTGGCAACATTATGGAAAGTTCAGGGATGAATGCGGATATAAACAATCTCGACATGCTCAAATCCATAACCGCCGCCATAGCCGACAGCAAAAACGAACCGACCGTAATTACTCACCTGGATGTTATATCGGGGGTCGAGCATAAGCAAAGCGAGGGT
>CAZWVS010000024.1:0-17145 GCA_964636935.1 uncultured Clostridiaceae bacterium | reverse complement strand
TACCAATCCACCGGCGTCCAGTATTCGAGGTTTTCGCGGGATGCAAGCTCGCTGTCGTTACGCGGATCCGTATATCTAAGGTAGTACCAGGACGACCCCGCCCACTGCGGCATCGTGTCCGTCTCCCTTTTTGCGGGCCCCTTGCATGCGGGACACCCGGTTTCGACCCATTCCTTCATATTGGCAAGGGGCGACTCCCCCGTTTCCGGCGGCTCGTAGAATTCCACTTCCGGAAGCACAAGCGGCAGTTCCTCTTCCGGCATAGGTACCCATCCGCACTTCTCGCAATACACAAGCGGAATCGGTTCACCCCAGTACCTTTGACGTGAAAACACCCAGTCCCTGAGTTTGAAATTGATCTTGTATTCCCCTATCCCCTTTTTCTCGAGATATTCCGTTATCTTCAGTTTTGCCTCTTTTACATCCAATCCGTCGATAATCCCGGAATTTATCATCTTCCCGTTTTCTATGTCGGTAAAGGCTTCCTTGGCAATATCCCCCCCTGCAACCACTTCGGTTATTGGAAGATTGAATTTTTTCGCGAACTCGTAGTCCCTCTCGTCATGTGCGGGGACCGCCATTATCGCACCGGTTCCGTATGACATCAGAACATAGTCCGAAACCCAGATCGGGATCAATTCCTCATTTACGGGATTGACCGCTTTAAGCCCCTGTATTTCGACACCTGTCTTCTCTTTTGAAAGCTCGGTCCTCTCCAGTTCGGATTTTCCTGCGGCCCGGGCGCCGTATTCGGCAATTTCATCGTAATTCCCTATACGGGATTCATATTTCTCCAGATAGGGATGCTCCGGTGACATCACCATGTATGTGGCCCCGTAAAGCGTGTCCGGCCGCGTGGTATATACCCTGAGCACGTCATCCGTTCCCTGTATCCTGAAATCGACTTCGGCCCCCTCGGACCGTCCTATCCAGTTTTTCTGCGTGGATACGACCCTTTCCGGATAATCGACAAGATCCAAATCGTCGATCAGCCTTTGGGCGTATTCGGTGATTTTGAGCATCCACTGGCTTTTCATTTTCCTCGTGACCGGGCTGCCGCATCTTTCACACGCTCCGTCCACGACTTCTTCGTTGGCAAGTCCGACTTTACAGGATGTGCAGAAATTAATTGCCATCTCCTTCTTGTATGCCAGTCCGTTTTTGAAAAGCTGCAGGAATATCCACTGGGTCCATTTATAATATTCCGGATCCGTGGTGTTTATCTCCCTGGACCAGTCGAAGGAGAATCCTATGGATTTGCACTGCCCCCTGAACCTCTCTATATTGTTTTTTGTGACTTTTGCCGGATGTATCTTGTTTTTGATGGCATAGTTCTCCGTGGGCAGACCGAATGCGTCCCAGCCTATGGGGAACAATACATTGTACCCTTCAAGCCTCCGTTTCCTTGCCACTATGTCAAGCGCGGTATATGGCCTCGGGTGTCCCACATGCAGCCCTTTGCCCGACGGATAGGGAAACTCGATAAGGGCGTAGTAATTGGATTTGGATTTGTCTTCGCCTGTCCGGAATATGTGTTTTTCCTCCCAGATTCCCTGCCACTTCTTTTCAATCTCCCTGTGGTTGTATTGTTTCATGCCTAACTCCTCTTTCCTGTAAAATAAAAAAGGTCCCTTCGCCAGAGGCGAAAGGACCGCGGTACCACTCTGTTTGACTCTTCCGGACAAAATCCGGGAAAAGCCTTCTCATGTTGTTAACGGTGTACACACCGGCCCGTACTACTCCCTTCGCACGGACGGCTCAAAAACGAGTTTCGATTCCCTCGGACTGTGCCTTGCACCGGCCGGCACATCTCTTTGCACTCCGGAAACCTACTGCTTTTCTTCACAGCCTTTTGTTTTCAGTATTATATATCAGTAAAATGGCAAAATCAACAGCCTTGACAAATTCGTTGACAAAGTGCGCTTGCTTACCGGTAAATACCATATGACATTTTCACTTTCTTAATATATAATATTTTGGTCGATATAGGCGATTTTACAAAGGGAGGACAACTTTGACGGATTTGCGTTCAAACAGGGCACTGATACCCCTTATACTGAAGATAGGTCTTCCCATAGCAATACAGAATTTCGTCGGAACCGCCCTAAACCTTGTAGACAACATGATGATAGGGTCACGCGGCGAGGCGGCTCTTGCCGCGGTCAGTGTTTCCAACAGGATTTTCTTCATAATGATGATCACCCTGTTCGGCGCATACAGCGGTCTTGGAATATACACCGCCCAATACTGGGGACGCAAGGATGTTGCCAACATCCGCAAGATAATGGGCATGGCGCTAACCATAGGAATTTCGCTTTCCGCGCTGTTCACCTTGGTCACGGTTATTTTCCCTTCTCAGATCATAAGTATCTTTCTCAGGGATCCCGATGTAATCGTTAAAGGCACGGGTTATCTTTCGATAGCCGCATTTACATATATTCCCGTGGCCATTACATTCGTGTTTTCGTACACGTCAAGAAGCGTGCATCAGGCCAGGCTTCCCATGGTATCCAGTATAATTGCATTGAGCCTTAATACTTTTTTGAATTACTTATTGATAAACGGCAATTGGGGATTTCCTGAAATGGGGGTGAAGGGCGCGGCCACCGCAACATTGATTTCCCGCATAATCGAGCTTTCCTTGCTGCTGACCATCATATACACACGGCAGGACAACCCGCTCGCCGGCAAGATCAAAGAGTTCTTCAGCTATTCAAAAGTGATGTTTGTAAAAGTGATCAAGACCGCCTTCCCCGTTATTATAAATGAGGCTGCATGGGTTGTCGGCGTGTCCATATATTTCGTAGCTTACGGTCTTCTGGGCACATCTGCGGTCGCCGCCGCTCAGGTCTCCCTGACCATTTCCGATTTGATCTGGGCATTTCTCATAGGCATGGGCAATGCCACGGCCGTGGTTATAGGAAACGAGCTGGGCGCGGAACGGGTCGAACATGCCTATGACGTTGCCAAAAGGTTGATTGTCATGGAATTCATCGCAGCCTTGTTTCTTGCAGCTGCTTACGCTTCCATGGGTTATTATTTTTCAGGCATCTTCGGTCTTACGGATTCAACCCGCCAGCTTGCAATAAACTGCATTTATGTCAATGCTGCGTTCATACCCATAAGGCTTCTTGGTTTTGTCTATATCGTCGGTATTTTAAGAAGCGGCGGTGACACCAAGTTTTGCATGTTCCTTGACATATCGATGGTCTGGTTTGTGGGCATCCCGCTTTCATTCTTAGCCGTGCTGGTTTTAAAACTTCCAATCCACTGGGCCATGGCGCTTATTATGACCGAGGAAGTTTTAAAGGTTGTTTTAGCACACAAACGTTTCCGTTCGCGAAAATGGATAAACGTTCTTGTAGGCTGACATATGGGCATAGCCTAATAATTTAATGTTTTCACCGTTTAGTGGTATAATGGTCTTTGCCGGTATATATGATTTAATAGTGCCGACAAAGGCGGTATACACTAATGATAAAAAGATTTATTTCATGGTTTTTAGTTTTTTCTTTTATGGTTGTCTCAATGATTACCTTAACACCCTCGCCTGTTGCAAATGCAGCGGCTGATATCAGACTGCTGGTTGACGGCAAGGATATAACCTCCCTTTCAGCCCCGGTTATAGAGAACGACCGCACCCTTGTGCCGGTGCGTTTTATTGCAGAAGAGCTGGATGCCGATGTCCAGTGGGACGGTGAAGCCTATACGGTTACCATAACCCGTGGCAACAGGGTTATATTCCTGACAATCGGAAGTAATCTTGTTGAATACGACAATGGTGCGTCATGCATCGTCAGCGATGTGGCTCCGCGGATCATCAACGACAGGACATATGTTCCTATAAGGCTAATAAGCAACGCTTTCGGCATAGGCATATCGTGGGATGACGCCACCAGGACCGTGTCTGTCGAATCCGGCGAAGTGTCGAAAGTCGAGTCCTTCCATGATGTGGATATCACATCCATATCGCATGGGGATTACATTACAGACGGGGTTCGAATCGATCTTGAAATAGGAGATGAGTTAAGAAACAAGGCGGCGGAAGCCCGGCTTTTGCTTTTGGATAAAGGCTCGACACAGGGTTTTGTTATTAAAAGGGCCTCTGCCGACACCCAATCTTTTCAATACAACCCGTCTCCCGATGACAACGGCGGCAAGATACTTGCTGTTGCGCTTTATGATGAAGACAATGCTTTTATCGCAGGTGACGCCGTTTCGGTTGACATAAATGTCATTCCAAGCATTTCAGTAACCGGCGCAGACAGGCTGGATCTCGTAACGCAGCCTGTACGGTTCGGTGTAACAGCCAATTTCCCCATATATGCGGTCAAGTATGAAATCACAAATGTGATTTCGGGCCGCACGAGAAGAACAGACAGGCTCGATCCACGTTCAACCTACACCTGGTCCCCCGTGTTGGAGGAAAACGGAATCTGCATAGTGCAAGCAACAGTATATGATAAAAGTGGAAATGCGTATCCCGGTCTGGAACTTCCCGTGATCGCCGCAGTCGACCGAAAGCTTTCTCTTTCCGGTGTCTCCGAAGGAGCAACCATAAATAAACCTGTTTATCTGATTGCCTCAAGAAATTTCGATGTCAATGAAACCACATATCTCATGCGTGACACCGACACCGGGATTCTTTCTACAATCGCCACCGTTCCATACGGTAGCTACGAGTGGTTTCCCGGTCCGGATTTATCTGGCGAAAAGGAGCTCGGTGTTAGAGTTCTGGATACAAAAGGCGTCTACCATCAGAGCGAGTTTGTAAAAGTCACCGTAGACGGAGCCCCTAAATTCATATTCAGAGGTCTGGGGCCCGGCCAGGTGCTGACATCCTCCGCTACCCTTGCAGTTAAAAGCAATATAACCCCGGACACAGTCCGATATAAGCTTACCGACAGGGATACAGGAATCTCCAGATATTTGAATGGCTCCATGGACTCATCCGGATCGGCTTCCTTCATACCCTCCGGAAGCGACGACGGCCTTATGAGGGTGCAAGCCGAGGCGGTATACAACGGCCGGACATATACCACACCTTCTGTCGATTTCAAGGTATATCTTGGAACAACCTATGGTCCCGAGCCAATTATTGAAAAAGACAAATTTTTGGAGTTCGCTTCGGAAATGGCTGTTGAGTCAATGGAATCCACCAGGATGTCGGCTGCGCTTCAGACAGCACAGGCCATACTTGAAACCGGATGGGGGCAGAGCGTTCCCGTTGATAAATACACGGGTAAATTCTCCCACAATCTTTTCGGCATAAAGGGGACGGGCACAAACGGCTCTGTTATTTCAAACACCTGGGAGGTCTACAACGGAGTGTCTTTTAGAACCGATGCCTCTTTCAGAGCTTATAACAATGTGGATGAAGCTTGGGCGGATCATAAAGAGTTTCTTCTAAACCTGTCACGCTACGAAACCTTCCGTTCCGTGATGCACGACTGCGCCGAAGGCGCCTGGGCCCTTAAACGGGCGGGTTATGCCACAGACCCCCTGTATGCGATTAAGCTTTTGGATATTATTAACCGTTATGATCTGAGAAGCCTCGATAAGAGCGCTCTTTAAAGAATCAATTCATCCCATGTTTAGAAACACTGGTATTCTTGGCTCATTAATAAAAAATGAAAATCACGAAAGCCCCGGTCTATCGCCGGGGCTTTCGATTCACACCCTTTTAGCCCTTGCCGTTTTATTGCATTGTGCATCTTCTATCGGGTTCTACCGCTTAACCAACACGATAAAAGTGGGCAGATTGAACAGAATCAGTGTTTCCAATGGTTTTTTCGCCTTTATACACAAAACATAGGCGGCAAGCGCCCAAAGGACAAGAATCAGTAACCATTTGCCCGGGGCAAAAAGATAAGGCACCCGGTTTTTTCCCGGATGCCTTTTTTGTTTGTTATGGTTTTGTCGGTTTTTTCTCAATGGGTAAGTTTGAACGTTTTGATTTCGTAGGGTTTTATCTCAAATGTGAATTCATCGCCCTGCGGTTCTATTTCATTTTCGTTGTTTTCCAGGAGGTCGCATTCATGGACTGTTTTCAGTTTTTTTGCAAATCTGAGTCTTACAGTGCTTCTGCTGTTGTGGCATTCGTAGAGTCTGACGATTATACCGTCTCCGTCTTCAGTGCTTTTAACGGCTTCTATAACCACATTCGCCTTGTCAACTGACACATATGAAATCCCACCGTCCAGTTTCCTATTGCCTCCCGAAGCTACAACAGAATGCAGCGGGCAGTTTAGGTCGTATGCTTCTGCTATTGTGCCGCCGCTTTTGAAATCGCCTGAATGAGGCATGATGGAGTATACGATTTCATGCTCTCCGAAATCCGCGACAGGGTTTGGCAACGTTGCCGATTTGAGCAGGGTCAGCCTCATTACGGATCCCCGTATGTCGTGCCCGTATTTGCAGTCGTTCATCAATGCGACCCCGTAATCCGATTCGGATATATCTGCCCATTTATGGGCGGCCACTTCAAATCTGGCATAATCCCAGCTTGTGTTCCAATGGGTCGGTCTTTCCACGTTTCCATACTGTATTTCATAATTCGCGCTGTTGGCGTGAATGTCCATCGGAAATGACGCCTTTAGCAGTATATGGTCGTTGCGCCAGTCTATGTGGGTCTTGAAATCGATCCTTCTGCTGAAGGAGTACATGTATATGGTCTGTTCAATGGTCGAATCCAGGAATCTCCTCCTGATTTTGACTCCGGTCCTGACGGGTCCGTTTTCCACCACTTCCACGCTTTCCACGTCGTCTATGTACCACTTTTTATTGTTGTAATAGATGTTGATGTCCCATGCGTCCCAGTCTATCGGCCTGTCTTCGAAAGCGATAAGGCGGTTTGCCCTTTCACCGGGTTTCACAAGTTCCCTGTCGTTGCACTTGTCGTGAATCGAAACCATGTTCATATTTTCATCAAAGGTTATTTTAAGGAAATCGTTTTCCATCCCGTCCCTGCCTGCATACATTCCGCCGGCTTCCGCCTGATTGTTTTCAAGCGAGAAAGTCGACAGGCTCATCGGCGGGACAAGCGCGCCGAAAACAAAATATCTGCCGTCTTTCCCCACCACGGTCTGTCCGGGAATTTTTTCACCGGATTGTGAAACGGCATGGGTGTATGTTTCATCGGTTGACACTTTGGCAAGACTCATCCTGTCGTGCGACAACTGGTTGAACACTACGCATTTGCCGTCATCGGCCGCTGCGGCCGCCAGTTTGTCCAGGACATGCCCGAGTTTCAGATTCATCGCCTTCATAACATCGGCGTATTGAACCTGTGACTCCTCGTAGACTTCCTTTATGGACGAACCGGGCAGGATGTCATGGAACTGGTTCAACAAAACCGTTTCCCAGTTTGAATTGATTTCCCTGCCCGGATATTCGTCAATGACTCCGTAGGAGTACGCTATCCTGCAAAACAACTCCACGTCCCTCAACAACAGTTCGCATTTTCTGTTATACCATTTGTTTTTTCCTACGGAAGTATATGTCCCCCTGTGGTATTCAAGATACAGCTCACCGACCCATTTGGGGGTCATTGGATCATCACCGATTCTTTTTTCAAGCTGTTCGAAAAAATCCCTAGATTTTTTCATCTGGAATTTCGGCGCCCCGGGTATGCCCTTTGAAAGCCTTCTTCCCTCTTCAAGCATTTCCCTGGTCGGGCCTCCTCCGCCGTCCCCGTAACCGAAGGCCATAAGGACATCATTGTTAAGACCCTTCTGGCTGTAGTTCTCCCACGCGCCCATTACATGAGGAGTGGACAACCGGCCGTTATAGGTGGATCCGTATGTTTTGCCCTTTTCCGACATGTCGGTGGTCGTAATAAAGTGGGAAAGCACGGTTGAACCGTCGATCCCTTCCCAATTAAATGTTTCATAAGGGAATCTGTTATATTCGTTCCAGAATATTTTTGTTGTCATGAAATACTTCATGCCCGACTTTTTCAAGATCTGCGGGAGCGCCGCGCTGTAGCCGAAAACATCCGGCAGCCACAGGATTTTGCAGTCGACATTGAACTCGTCCAGGAAAAACCTTTTGCCGAATAATATTTGACGCACAAAGGATTCTCCGCTGGTCACATTGCAATCCGCTTCCAGCCACATGCCTCCTTCCGGTTCCCATACCCCTTCACTGACTTTTTGCTTTATTTTTTCATATATTTCAGGCCTGTCTTTTCTTATGAAATCATAAAGCTGGGGTTGGCTTGACATGAACAGATACTCCGGATAATCCTCCATGAGCCTGAGCACTGTGGAAAAACTTCGAATCGTCTTCTGCCTTGTCTGTGACAATGGCCACAACCAGGCTACATCTATATGGGTATGACCTATGCCGCTGACAACCGCATCACTTTTACCGCAGTACTTGTCGTAGAATTCCCCTTCGATATATTCGTTTGCTTCTTTTATCGAAGCATAATATTCCGGTGTGTAGGCCTTTCTCAAATCCAATTTTCCAACGGTTGTTTCCAAATATCCCAATATGTCCGATGCAAGTTTGTTATCGTCCAACCTTGCAGACACCTCGAGAGGGGATTTCAAGTTGAAATAAAGTCTGTCTGTCCGGGTGTCAAGCACATCAATCTTCAAAAACAGCTGCAGGTTCCCTTCGGCCATACCAGGAAAACCGTCAAGGGCGATGTCGAAGGTTTCATCTTTTACGGCATTGTGTGTTATTACCGAATATGTGTGGAATTTGTCAATGCCCTGCCAGGGCTCACCATTTATGTATAGGACAAACTGCGGGTTTTTATGCAAATTCCATTTCTCCCTCACGAATCTGTCCGGGCGGTTTGTATTGCTGTATTCGCTTGTTTCAACGGCGAGCATCAATGTCGCGCCTTCAAGTTTTTCAGGTACTTTGAATTTCGCCCTGAAAAGATAGTTCTCCCTGTCGGTCCCCCACGGGGCCCCGGGAACATATTCAATCAGGTCATTGTCGTCAAAAGGCGTTTTTTCCCTTCCTTTGATATCACCTTTGACATACCTTATTTCGTTTATATCAATTGATTTGCTTATTCGCAAATAATCCAGTTCCCTTAATATGCGTTCACAATGTTTTTGGGGGAAATACATGAATAGCCTCCATTAATTTTATTTTTTATATCAGTTTCAATTTATTGTATGGAACTTCCGAATGTCCTTTTTTATCTTCCGCTTTGTAGCCCACGGCTATCACGCTCAGAACCTCGCATTCATCTTCAAGCTCCAGCTGTTTCTTCAAATAATCCGACGATGACAGTTGAGGGCTTTCCATACGGTGCCTTATCTGTCCCCAGCATGATCCCAACCCCAGGGATTCCGCTTCAAGTTGAATTACTATGGAAACTATCGAGCAATCCTCAATCCAGACATCCGTGACATCGGGATAGCCTGCAACTACGAAAGCCACCGGTGCGTTAGCCACGAAATCAAGACCGTGGGGGCGCGCTTTTGAAATGTTTTCAAGCTTCCCCTTGTCCGTGACGGTCCAGATTTTCCACGGCCGCCGGCCCTTTGACGACGGGGATCTCAAGGCGCATTCGATTATTGCATCAAGTTTCTCTTTTTCAACGGGTTTGTCCTCAAATTTCCGAATACTTCTTCTGTTTCTCATCAATTCAAGCATTTTTATCACCGCTTTCTAAAACTTCAACCAATACCCTCCTATGTCTGGGACCGTCATATTCGCAAAGGTAAACCGCCTGCCATGTTCCAAGCACCGCTTCGCCTTTATCTATGATCAACATAGTCGAGGAACCTGTAAGCAGTGTTTTTATATGCGCGGGGGAATTTCCCTCCATATGCCTGTAACCGTCAGATTCAGGAACTATTTTGTCCAACCTTGCAAGTATGTCGGTCCTTACATCCGGGTCCGCACTTTCATTGACCGTCACGCCGGCGGTGGTGTGCTGGGACATCACCACGGCTGCGCCGCTTTTCACTCCGCTTTCTTTAATGATCCCTCTAACATCATCCGTTATGTCGACCATGCAGGTCTTGTAATCGGTTGTGACGAAAAAAGATTTCATTTTTTAACTCCTTTGAACTCCGTATACTTTCCCACATCGAATTCTTCACATTCGTCCGCCCATGCCAATCCTACTTCTGAAGGCAGCTTTTCATCTTCGTAGCATTTTATAAGGGCTTCTTTTATCCCTTCGACATATACCAGCGTCGTCTCGTTCCCGCTTTTCTCCTTAATAGGTTTTCTCACCAGGTGTTCTTCTGGGAACTCGGATATTTCGCAATTCTCGGACACTGCATTGATGGTGATTAGCTGAGGGCTCGCCGTGTCGATATCGCACGGTATTTCCTCCTCCCCCCGTATGGCTTTTATGCATGTGAAGACTTTTCTCATTTCATCTTCAAAGGGGTTCCCGTATTCCTTCTCCTGCCCGTCCGGGGTGAAACCCCTCAGGATCGAATCTTTGGAAAAATCAAACTCCACCCTTCCATTTTCAAATGTGAATTCGAATACGGGATGTATGTTCTCGGGTACCGCATGACTTGCGTAAAACAACATCTCAACATCATTTCGGGTATTGATTCTGCCCATGAAGGTGTCGTAGTTCTCAATTTCATTGGCCCTGTATATTTCAGCCTTTATTTTTGACGGATATGCGCTTTTCCCTATTTCTTCACCAAGAAGGAAGAACATGTTGTGCAGGAAATGGGCCGTTGCGTTGTTTGCGA
Source organism: uncultured Clostridiaceae bacterium (assembly GCA_964636935.1). Classification (GTDB taxonomy): domain Bacteria; phylum Bacillota; class Clostridia; order DUPQ01; family DUPQ01; genus JAFGQE01. The sequence goes on along the minus strand of CAZWVS010000024.1, from coordinate 6,457 downwards.
CACTGTCGAGTATCCAGTCACCTGCATCGTTTTTGATTCTTCCAGCCCAGCTGCTTCTGTGGTAATACCTTTCGGTTCTCGGCCATTGCACTACGGTTTTGCACTTGACGGGCTTTCCATACACACCGGAGAGAATATCCCTTTTCAAACTCAGTATGGGTTCGCAAAAAGACCACTGGAATCCCACGGCGACAAATTTCCCCGTACGCTCGGATGCCTGCCTCATCTTGATTGCATCCTGGATGGTGGCTGCAATGGGCTTCTCGCAAAGCACGTTCGATCCGTTTTCCAGCGCTGTGATCGTCTGACTCACATGCAGCTGTATGGGTGAGGATATTATGACCAGGTCCGCTGTATTGTTCTCATAATATTCTTCAAGGGAATCGTACTGCTGTATATTGTTATCTATAAGCTCCTGCGGTATGGGGCTTGTGCGTGATCTCGGATAAATAAATCCGGCGAATTCAAAATCCTCGTCGGGCTTGTTTTCGAGCATGGCGTCAATGAACACCTTTGCATAGCCGCTGATTCCAATTAGTATAATCTTCATGTTATTCCACCTTCTCCAAAACATTGTTTTTCGCCCTTATTACAGCCCTTAGGGGATGAAGCTCGTCTTCAAGGGATATGGGCATGGGTTTCCCGTCGATTATTTCATCGAGTATGTATTCGAAATAGTCCCTGTTTTCATATTTGAGTTCCAGGGGTCCCGCATCCCTGTCTTTTAGCACCAGCCTGGTTCTCTGAAGTCCGTCGGTTGTCTCGACAAATCCGTCGGTCCCCCATATCCTAAGATGCTCGTTGCCCCATGCCCCTATGGTCCTGTGATTGAGATAATTCAGGTTCATGGCGCCCACTCCGCCGTTTTCAAGAGTCATCATGACACTTGCGGCTGTGCACATGCCTCCGCCTTCTACGGGATTTGCATGACTTGTTTCAACGGAATATATCTTATCTATCCAGATTCCCGTGGTGTGTTCAATGAAGCGTGTGGCGTGAACACCGATCCATCTGATGAGGCCGCCGTCCGTTTCGTCATCCTGGGGTCTTCTTTCATGATAGGGATATGACTTTTGCGCATATACCTGCACGATTTCACCCAGTATCCCTGATTTGACTATGTCCTTCATTGTCATGAAAGGCTCCTCAAAGCAGGTTCCGGCCATTTCGTGTAATGTCTTTCCGCTTTCGTTTACCACTTTCAATATCTCATCCAGCTTTTCCTCCGTGAAAGCCGCGGGTTTTTCGATATAAACATGCTTTCCGGCTTTTAAAGCCAATATGGCCTGCTCTTCCTGATCTTTCCTTATCGGTGAACATAGCGATATAACATCTATCTCGTCATCGTTTACCATTTGGTCGAATGTATCGTAATACTTGACCGTTTCGTCCTTTTGAATGGCTTGTGGAAGAAGTTCCTTGTCGATTTTTGCCACTGCCGCGCAGCATGCCCTCTCATTGTCGGCTAAAAGTTCATGGATCTGATGTCCGTTTATCCCGTATAGTCCGACTTTAATTTTACTCATTGATGCTCCCCCTGTCTTCTTTTGGTCTAATGATATATTAAGACAAATCGTTTAACAATACAAATTGGATTTAGATTATTTCCTTTATTTTTTCATAAATCGCCATGCCCATTTCTATGTTTCCGTATATGGATGGATGCAGTCCGTCCGCGCTTAACAGGATTCTGCTTGAGCAAATATCCGCACTTTCTATGAAATGTATGTTTTCGCTTTCCGCAGCAAGCTTTTTCAGCGTTTTATCGAATTCCATCATGGCTGAATTGGCTTTTACGGAATCCTCACCGGGAAGTGATTTCAAAAGCTCGCATACTCCCGGTAAAACAATCGGCTTTCCGGGGTTTTTTCTTGAGGTTTCACGCACTAGGTGAAAAGCCCTCTTTTCAAACTCCTCGGGCGTGTGTCTCAATCTCATGTTTCCGCCCAGTTCGTAATAGTATAAATCAGCCTCAATTCCGCTTAAATAGTCCCCCATGGACAATTCGCAAAAACAGCTGCCCGGCATGCTTTTGTTAAGAACCTGAGCCCCCGCTTTCCGCGCCGCAAGCTGCATGTGCGTGACATCGGATTCCGGTCCGGTTCCCGCTCCGAAGGTGATGGACGACCCATATGCAAGTATCGTTTTTCGAGGAGCTTCGCTTCTTTCAGGCGGCCTTATAAAGCCCCCCCTCCCGTCGACACCCGCAAAAACCGGCACATATCTCTTTAAAAATACTATCCTCCACATGTTTCTGGGAAACCTCTCCCCCTCAATGGGAGGCAGCGCCTGCAGCCTTGCGCTTCTTTCCAGTTCGATTTTTATGATTTCCCCCTCGGGGAGCCTTCTTATGCCCTGGTGATAATCCCCTGCATAGATGCTTATGAACCCTTCCGCCCCCCATGCGCCTAGATAGATGTCGGATTGGGAACCGTCCGTGACAAAGCGGATTTCGATTTCATTCCCGTAGGACTGGGCACGATGTCCGTTCCTGTCCGGACCTGAATCAATCCCTTTAACGGCTTCTTCGCTGAACCTGTTGAAAGCAGCGCCTTCAACCCCTTCGATGACATAGCTTCTTTCAGCATTGAACACTTCGACGTTTTCGTATTTCAAAGAACCCCTTCTTTCTTTATTTTTTTCAACCTTATTATCTCATCCCTGTATCTCGCCGCGGCTTCGAATTCAAGATGGGCGGCGGATTTTTCCATCAGTATTTCCAGCCTTTTGATTTCTCCGGAAATGCTTTTGGGTTTCCCTGCACCGGCTTCATATTCGGCCTCGTCCTCCTTTGCAACCGTTTCAATACGCTCCCGCACCTGTTTTATTATCGATTTGGGCGTTATGCCGTTGACGCGGTTGTATTCAATCTGTATCTCCCTTCTTCTCTGTGTTTCATCTATGGCCGATTTCATTGACCGGGTTATCGTGTCCGCATACATTATTACCCGGCCGTCCAGATTCCTTGCAGCCCTTCCAACGGTCTGTATCAGCGAGCGCGAACTTCTTAAAAACCCTTCCCTGTCGGCGTCCAGTATTGCCACAAGGGCCACTTCCGGCAAGTCGAGGCCCTCCCTTAAAAGGTTGATTCCCACAAGGACATCGAATTCACCAAGCCTCAGGTCGCGGAGTATCTCCATCCTCTCAAGAGTGTCTATGTCCGAGTGGAGATATCTGACCCTTATATCTAGATTTTCCATATACTCAGTCAGATTTTCCGCCATGCGTTTTGTCAATGTGGTCACAAGCACCCTGAACCCCTTTCCCACTGTTATCCTGATTTCACCGATAAGGTCGTCGACCTGTCCCTTTACCGGACGCACTGTGATTTCGGGGTCTACGAGTCCGGTGGGTCTTATTATTTGCTCGACAACCTGGTTCGCCAGCTGCTTTTCATAATCCGCCGGTGTTGCGCTCACGTATACGGTCTGATTCTGCCTTTTTTGGAATTCCTCGAACATCAGCGGCCGGTTGTCGAATGCGGAAGGCAGTCTGAACCCGTAATCCACAAGGCTCTTCTTCCTTGCCTTGTCACCTTTATACATGCCGTTTATCTGCGGCACGGTGACGTGGGATTCGTCGATGAACATTATGTAATCGTCGGGGAAATAGTCCAGGAGGGTGTACGGCGGACTCCCTTTGGCCCTTCCGGATATATGTCTCGAGTAATTCTCTATTCCGGAACACATTCCCACGTTTGTAAGCATTTCAATGTCATATCTGGTTCTTTGTTCCAATCTTTGGGCTTCCACCAGCTTGTTTTCCCGGTTCAACTCTTCCAGTTGCTCCTCCAGCTCCTTTTGGATCCCCACCACGGCTTTGGCCATTTTCTCCCTTGATGTTGCAAAGTGGGATGCCGGGAAAATAGCCACATGGTTTCTAACCCCGCGGATTTCTCCGGTGACAACGTCTATTTCCGTTATCCTTTCCACTTCGTCTCCGAAAAATTCAATCCTTATGCCTGTTCTGTCGTCATTGGCGGGGATTATCTCCAGCACATCGCCCCTTACACGGAATGTGCCCCTTTTCAAATCTATTTCATTCCTTGTGTACTGGATATCGACAAGGGCCGTTATTATCTCATCCCGCTCCCTTACCATCCCTTTCCTTACGGACACCATGAGTTTTTGATAATCCTCCGGATCTCCCAGTCCGTAAATGCAAGAGACGGATGCAACGATAATCACATCCCTTCTTTCAAAAAGGGCCGCAGTGGCGGAGTGACGCAGCTGGTCGATTTCGTCGTTTATAGAGGAGTCCTTTTCTATATAGGTGTCGGTGGAGGGTATGTAGGCCTCTGGTTGATAGTAATCGTAATAGCTTACGAAGTATTCCACACAATTGTCAGGGAAAAACTCTTTGAATTCACCACACAGCTGGGCTGCGAGGGTCTTATTGTGCGCAATGACGATCGCCGGACGCTGTACCCGCTCGATTATGTTGGCCATGGTGAAGGTCTTGCCGGATCCGGTAACGCCAAGCAGTACCTGGTCACTGAAACCTTTGTCGATACCTTCACTGAGTTTTTCAATCGCCTTGGGCTGATCCCCCGTCGGCTTGTAATCGGAATATAGCTTGAATTTCTCCATTTGCACCTCCGGTTCCTTTGTTTTTTTCATTATACCAATTTTCACAGGAAAAATCACCGTATTTACGAACATATGTTTGTTTTTTTGTATGAATTTGAATTTACACTATAACTGTTTCAAAAGCTTCACATACTCGCCGTTTTCATCGCTTCCCCTGAATATCTCGGTGTCGAAGCCTTCGTTTGCATACAGCCTTTGCGCAATGGTGTTCCGGATGTCGACACCCAAGGACATTTCGCTATAGCCTTTCTTTTTTGCATAATCGACGACATGCCTTAAAAGAGCTGTTCCGACTCCGCGTTTTCTACATGCCTTTTTCACAACCATCCTTGAAAGATAGATGCGGCTCCCGGGGATCGTGTAATCCGGATCATCCCGGTCGAACACAAGGGATGCCTCACCGATGTACTCCCCGTTTTCCACATACACAAAAATTACCCGGTTGCCCGACAACAGCTCCCTATACCAGTGACCCGTCCTCGCTGGATTTTTTGACATGTCCCATATGTTCCTGCACTTGGAATAATCCTTCGGATTCAACTCAATAATCATAATAATAACTAAAATTTAAGATTAACCCCCGGGGGTTAATCTTAAAAAGTGGTTCGTTTTACAGGTTTTTGACCATTATGAGGCACGGATTTTCCTCCCAGAGGCCGGTCAATTCCTGCAATGGCATGAAGCCTTGCGCCCGATAGAAAAGCCTGGTTTTTTCATATTCGCAGCTTTCTTTGGACTTTCCCAATGTTTTTACCATTATCATCCTGTAACCCTTGCGGGACAGTTCATCGCAGACATGCTTTACAAGCGATCCTCCGAAGCCCATCCGGTGGCATTCCGGAATTACGGCCATCAGATATATTTCAGCCGTGAACTCGTTATGCGAATCAATGCATATGAATCCGACAACATTGTCTTCATCGTCATATGTTGCATAGAACGGCTTTTCTTTTACACCTTCAATGTAATCCTTAACAGCCTCTTCAATGCCGAACCACCCGGGCAGGCTTCGAAGAATATCTTCTGTGATTCTTGATTTAGTATCGCTTTTAGCAATCTCTTTTATCAACTTAATCATCTCCCGGTTTATAAGATATGATAAATCTATATTATCACAACAATCAATTTTATGCTTTTTTTACTCACTTGAATCATATTCCTTTTTCCTGCCTTGGGATTTTCGTCGCCCGTTTTCCCGATGAAAACGGGCGACGTTTTTACCAAGGGGAAATTTATTTTTAAATCAATCGAGGGGGAGATCCAGATGGAATCGTGTGTACTCGCCTTCAATCGTTTCGAAGGAAAGTTCTCCTTTGTGCTCTTTTGCGATGTTCCTGCTTATTGAAAGACCCAGGCCGGTTCCTTCCTGTTTCCCCTTTGTTGTGAAAAATGGCTTAAAAACACTGTCATGGACACTTTCGGGGATTCCAATACCCTTATCTTCAACGGTCATCCGTATGAAGGGTCTGTTTTCAATCTCGATTTTTGAACAGGATATCACAATTTTCTTGTTTTCATCATAACCGCTGTACTTCTGATTTAAGGCATCCCTTGAATTTGTGATCAGGTTCATCAGGATCTGTTGAATCTGCTGATCGTTGCATTCTATCGCCGGGATGTCCTTTTCAATATCGACGTTGATTTTTATATGGTCGTTTTTAATAATGGTCCTGGCAAGGGAGAGCGCCTGTTCAATTATTTCATCAACATTTACAAGCGAATGTCCGACATCCTGATGCCTGGAGAAACGCAGCATGTTCTTAATAATCATCATGACACGTTTTGTTTCTCTCATTATCTGGCCTGCGTAATCCTGCGCTTCATCATTCTGCTTGGATGTATCTAGAATCAATTGGCTGTAGTTCATT
>CAZWVS010000023.1:10773-17217 GCA_964636935.1 uncultured Clostridiaceae bacterium | reverse complement strand
ACACCCCCGCCTCTTTTAGCATTGCCAGGTATTCAACATATTGTTTTTTAAACTAGTCGCTGTACCTGGGGGTTATGATCATGGCTGCGTCGTTTATTTCAACAAGCTTGTGGTTTTCGATGCAGCATGCGGCGAATTCGTCATGCATTGTCCGGGGGACCATTTCAAAATCAACCGTCCAGCCGTCTTCGCAGGGCCCCATGTACCACCAGGGATGTGCAACTATGTCGACAAGGTCGTGCGAGGCCATAAACATGTTCTGCCTGTGATAATCCCTGATCAGGTCCTTTGCCTTGTGACCCGCATACATCGACCAGTGAACCCCGCCCACCGTATATTCGATTTTATTATCTTCAAGATATTTCTCGTCGACCGCAATTGCGAGCGGACCGTTTGCAGGCCCCCCCTCCCTTATCCCGTATGTCAAATTGCCTTTGGCGCCCATGGCGATGGTGTCCAGCTCCCACTGCGAAACACAGCTGACTTCGGCACCGAAGAAAAACCCTTCAATGCGGTTTTCCTCGTAAGCTTTTCTTGAATCCGCAATGTCCGGATAATTATACGGGGTGTGAATGTGGTCCGTCACACCGAACCTCTCCATGCCCGCACCGGTCAATCCCTTTACCAGGTCCTCCATCTTCATTGACGCCTCGTCGCAGGAATGTTCACTGTGCAAATGCCAGTCGCTTTTAAAAATCATGTTATTCCATTGCCTCCGCTAATTCAACTCCCGCTTCGAAGCATTTTTCAAAGTCCTCTTCGGTAGGGGTGAATTTCACTTTTACAGGTTCGGCGGCTTTTACGAGTTTTGCCCCGTCAAGAACATCCGCGATATACCCGGGCGCTTCGCCGCTCCATCCGAAGCTTCCGAAGGACACATACGGCTTGCCTTTCATTTTGTGGGTGGATATTTCATGCACTATCGATACAATCGATGTCAAGGGGCTGTTGTTCACCGTGCAGCTTCCGACCGCCACAGCCCCGGCTTTGAATATTTCGGTGATCAGATCGGACATGTCGGCAACCGAACCGTTATAGAGCTTGACTTTGAAACCCTTGCTTCTGATCCCCGCTTCGACAGCCTCGGCCATCCTGTAGGTGGCGTCGTACATGGTGTCGTAGATTATCACCGCGAAGTCCTCTGAATAGTCATTTGACCATTTTTCATAGGCTTCTATGATCTGAGCCGGATTTTCCCTCCATATGACACCGTGGCTCGGCGCTATAATTTCAATATCCAGGTCGAGCTCCTTCACTTCCTCCACTTTTTTTGCAATCATCTGTGAAAAAGGCGTGAGTATGTTGGCATAATATTTAATGGCTTCCTGATATAGCTCCGCTTCGTCTACTTCGTCGTTGAAAAGCGCTTTTGCGCAGTAGTGCTGCCCGAAGGCGTCATTCGACAGAAGCACTTTGTCGTGGTCGAGATAAGTCATCATGCTGTCCGGCCAGTGAATCATGCGCATTTCAACAAAAACAAGATTGTTTTTGCCGATGTTTATGGAATCCCCGGTTTTCACCGTGTGAAAATCCCAGTCCTTATGGAAATGGCCCTTTATTATCTTTTCTCCGAATGAGCTGCAGTATATGGGAATATCAGGACGCATGTCCATCAGATCCTCCAATGCGCCGCCGTGGTCCGGCTCATTGTGGTTTATTACAATCATATCTATGTTGTCGATTCCCACATCCTTGTCGATCTTATCCAGATATCTGCCTTTATGCGGCGCCCATACCGTGTCCACAAGCACTGTTTTTTCATCCTTTATGATATATGAATTGTATGTGGACCCCCTGTGCGTTGATAGCTCGTGTCCGTGGAAAAGTTTCAGTTCCCAGTCTTTTATTCCATCCCAATATACATGTTCCGATATTTTTTCCATTTTCAAATCCTTTCTTAACCAAACAAACTTCGCTTAATGGTTATATACCCTTTTGGAACAGATGCGAAAACCTGCGCGCTTTCATTCAACACGGAATCAATAGGGAACCAGGTCCGGGGTGAATGATATATTGCGGGGTTGGAAAATCAATATGTAGGCAAGCAGCAGGAGCGCTATTAGAATCCATGTCAAAATTCCCAATTTAAGCTTGTTTTGATAGATATAGTTCCTTACTTTCTTCTTGTTCAAACCTTTTTGGTCCAGAAGCTCGGCGTCGGGGTTGAAATAGTCGACGGTGTTTTTTGCAATTATCGCCTCATAGGCTTTCGTAATCGCCTCAACATCTATGCTGTCATCCCTGAGGGATCTTTTCATCAGCATATCGTAGCGGTGCTGCACCTCTTCCATGTCGGCTCCCGGCTCCAGATTCAATATGCTGTAATCGAGTTTATCCATGTCTTCCCTCCATACAACCATTATACAAACCCGGAAGGCAAATAACAACATCCCTGTTTGGGCCCCGGAGATTATTGAATTCCGGGAATGCCTTGTGATGAAATTCCTACGCTTGTCTTGCACCGGTCTTTTTTCATAAAAAAAAGACCGCTCGATTGAACGGCCTTTTAAATATGTTTGTTTAAACTATTCTATTACCTTTGAAACGGTTCCCGATCCAACGGTTCTTCCACCTTCTCTGATCGCAAATCTCAGTCCCTCTTCCATAGCTATGGGAGTGATGAGTTTGACTTCCATTTTGGTGTGGTCGCCGGGCATGCACATTTCCACGCCTTCGGGCAGTGTCGCTACACCGGTAACGTCGGTTGTCCTAAAGAAGAACTGGGGTCTGTAACCGGAGAAGAAAGGTGTGTGTCTTCCGCCTTCTTCGTTTGTAAGAACGTATACCTGTCCTTCGAAATGGGTGTGCGGTGTGATTGACTTGGGTTTGGCAAGAACCTGGCCCCTTTCAATTTCGTTTCTCTGCACTCCTCTTAACAGACATCCGACATTGTCTCCTGCGAATGCTTCATCAAGGATTTTTCTGAACATTTCAACACCTGTGACTACCGTGGTTGCCGATTTTTCTTTGAGACCGATTATTTCAACCTGGTCTCCGGTTCTGACTGTTCCTCTTTCAATTCTACCTGTGGCGACAGTTCCTCTGCCGGTAATTGTGAATACATCCTCGACAGGCATAAGGAAAGGTAGGTCCGTAGCTCTTTCAGGTGTGGGTATGTAGCTGTCTACGGCTTCCATGAGTTCAAGTATGGATTTATATTCCGGTGATTCCTGATCCGTTGATTCCGATTCGAGGGCTTCAAGAGCCGAACCTTTTATTATGGGAATGTCGTCTCCGGGGAAATCATACTCGCTGAGCATTTCCCTAAGTTCCATTTCAACCAGTTCAATAAGTTCTTCGTCGTCGACCTGGTCCGTCTTGTTCATATATACAACGATATAGGGGACGCCGACCTGGCGTGCCAGAAGTATGTGTTCTCTTGTCTGAGGCATCGGGCCGTCTGCGGCCGATACGACCAGAATAGCTCCGTCCATTTGCGCGGCGCCGGTTATCATGTTCTTTACATAGTCGGCGTGTCCCGGGCAGTCAACATGGGCGTAATGCCTGTTTTCCGTCTCATACTCAACGTGCGCTGTTGCTATCGTGATTCCTCTTGCTTTTTCTTCAGGGGCTGCGTCTATTGCATCATATGCCATGAACATGATCTTATCATCCTTGAGTCCAAGGACTTTGGTTATCGCAGCCGTAAGAGTAGTCTTACCATGGTCAACGTGCCCGATGGTTCCGATATTACAATGCGGCTTGGTCCTTTCAAATTTAGCTTTTGCCATTTTAATTTCCTCCCTTAAATAACCTGCATTATTTATTTTAACACTATTGTTTGCAGTATAGCAATAGTATTTTACACATTATGACCGTCTTCGTCAAGTTATCTTGCCATGTCTTCGGTCATGCTCTTGGGCAGTTTGTCGTAATGGTCAAACTGCATTGTGAAGGTTCCTCTTCCCTGGGTCCTGGATCTGAGCTCCGTAGCGTAACCGAACATTTCGGAAAGCGGCACGAAGCCTCTGATCACCTGCATGTTGTTTCGAGGTTCCATTCCTTCTATCTTCCCTCTTCTGGCGTTAATGTCGCCCATTACATCGCCCATGTAATCTTCGGGCACTACGACATCAACCCTCATCACCGGTTCCATTATGACCGGTTCGGCCTTTTTACAGCCTTCTTTGAAAGCCATCGAGCCGGCTATTTTAAAAGCCATTTCCGATGAATCCACATCATGATAGGATCCGTCCACAAGCCTGGCTTTCACGTCGATCACCGGGTAACCTGCAAGAACCCCGTTGTTCATGGCGTCCTTGATTCCGGCGTCGACGGAAGGGATGTACTCTCTTGGAATAGACCCCCCCACTATTTTATCTTCGAACACATAACCCGATGCCGGCGGCAGGGGTTCAAGCTCGACAACGCAGTGGCCGTATTGTCCCCGGCCCCCCGACTGTCTGATGAATTTACCTTCCGCTTTGACCGTCTTGGTTATGGTCTCCTTGTAAGCCACCTGGGGTTTTCCGATGTTTGCGTCCACATTGAATTCCCTCAGCAGCCTGTTCACTATGATATCAAGATGAAGCTCGCCCATTCCGGATATTATCACCTGACCCGTGTCCGTGTCGGTATGGGTTCTGAAAGTCGGGTCCTCTTCGGCGAGCCTGGCAAGCGCTATGCTCATTTTTTCCTGTCCGGCCTTGGTCTTGGGTTCTATCGCTATGTCGATGACCGGATCGGGGAAATTCATTGATTCAAGTATGACGGGGTCGTCGGCTGAACATAGGGTGTCGCCTGTTGTCGTGTTCTTCAGACCCACTACACATGCTATGTCTCCCGAGTATACCCTGTCGATGTCCTCCCTGTGATTGGCGTGCATCTGAAGCAGCCTGCCTATGCGTTCCTTTTTATCCTTGGTTGAATTGAGAACATAAGAACCCGTTTCAAGCGTTCCGCTGTATACACGGAAAAAACAGAGTTTCCCCACATAGGGGTCGGCCATTATTTTAAATGCGAGCGCCGCAAACGGGCCTTCGTCGTCGGGGGCCCTTTCAATCTTGGTATCCGGGTCGTCCGGCGCCACACCCTTTATTGCTTCGACTTCCAAGGGTGAGGGCATATACGCTATGATCGCATCAAGAAGCTTCTGGACACCTTTGTTCTTATATGAAGAACCGCAGGCCACGGGTATCATGTCCACTTTTATGGTCGCTTTTCTGATACCGATCATGATTTCCTGTTTGGTGAGTTCTTCACCTTCAAGATATTTCAAAAGCAGGTCTTCATCCTCTTCAGCAGCTTCTTCGATGAGTTTTTCCCTGTATTCTTCAGCAAGGTCAATCATGTCGTCGGGAATCGGCCTCTCTTCGATTTCATTTCCGAGATCGTCCAGATATATGAACGCCTTCATCTCAACAAGGTCGACGATTCCTTTGAAATCGTCTTCTTTCCCTATTGGAAGCTGTATGGGCACTGCGTTCGCACCCAGTCTTTCTTTCATCATTTCAAGGGCGTGAAAAAAGTCCGCGCCCATGATGTCCATTTTATTTACATAAGCGATTCTGGGGACATTGTATCTGTCCGCCTGTCTCCATACGGTTTCAGACTGGGGCTCGACCCCGCCTTTTGCACAGAATAGAGCAACTGCCCCGTCCAATACCCTCAATGATCTTTCAACCTCCATGGTGAAGTCAACGTGTCCGGGCGTGTCTATGATGTTGATGCGATGGTTTTTCCATTCCGCAGTGGTTGCCGCGGAGGTTATTGTGATTCCGCGCTCCTGCTCCTGTTCCATCCAGTCCATCGTGGCAGCTCCGTCGTGCACTTCACCCATTTTGTGGAGTCTTCCCGAGTAAAACAGTATTCGTTCCGTTGTTGTTGTTTTTCCTGCGTCTATATGAGCCATTATGCCCACGTTTCTAGTTTTCGCAAGCGGAAATTTTCTGGCCATGGCAGTCCTCCTTTCCAAAACCTTCTCCGGTCTCTTTTTTTATTGAATCCGGGAACGGCGGAAAAACCGTCGCCCCCGTTCCCTTTACCATCTGTAATGTGCGAAAGCCTTATTTGCTTCAGCCATCTTATGGACGTCTTCTTTTCTTTTGAATGCTCCGCCCATACCGTTTACCGCATCCATGATTTCTCCTGCAAGACGCTCACGCATGGTTCTTTCTCCGCGTTTTTTTGCAAATGAAACCATCCATCTGAGTCCCAGGGCCTGGCGTCTTTCCGGCCTGACCTCCACGGGGACCTGATATGTGGATCCACCCACTCTTCTGGCTTTTACCTCCAGCACCGGCATTATGTTGTCCAACGCCTGTCTGAAGACCTCAAGCGGGTCTTTTCCGGTTTTGTCGCGAATTATATCGAATGCACCGTAACATATTTTCTGCGCGGTGCCCTTCTTCCCGTCCAACATTATGTTATTGATAAGCTTTGTCACAACCTTATCTTTGTATATTGGGTCGGGCAGAATCTCCCTCTTGGGGATATGTCCTTTTC
>CAZWVS010000023.1:0-10763 GCA_964636935.1 uncultured Clostridiaceae bacterium | reverse complement strand
GGCACTTTTCTTCCCTCCTTTTAAGTAAAAAAGTTTCATCGGTACTCGCAGGCTTCATGCCTGCGTCAGTGCTAAGATACGTAAATATATTTATAAAAGTACGTTAGCACTCGTTTGTTTATTTTATTTTCCTTTTTTGGCCCCGTATTTGGACCTTCCCTGCTTCCTTCCGTCAACGCCGGCTGTATCGTAGGTTCCCCTTACGACATGATATCTCACACCCGGAATGTCCTTGACCCTTCCGCCTCTGATCATGACAACACTATGTTCCTGAAGATTATGTCCTTCACCCGGAATGTATGCTGTGACTTCGGCCGAGTTGGTCAGTCTGACCTTTGCAACTTTCCTCAAAGCCGAGTTGGGCTTTTTGGGAGTCGCGGTTTTAACGACGGTGCAAACGCCTCTTTTCTGCGGCGAGCTGACACGTACATTCTTCTTTTTCAATGTGTTGAAGCTTCTTTGCAGCGCGGGCGCGGTGGACTTCTTTTTTGAAGTCTTTCTTCCTTTTTTCACCAATTGGTTAAAGGTCGGCAATCCATACACCTCCTTTCATAAATATATTCAGCCCGGTCCGTATTTTACGGAACCCGGCGGATTTAATCCTTTACATGACAGGCCGCAGACGCACCTATTTCGATTCCGCAGTACCTGCCCAGTTCCTTCATTGTCCCGAACCATATGATTTCGACGCCTTTTTCCCCGCAGAGTCTTATATATTCATCCAAAACCCCCGGCTGGGCGTCATCCGCTGCATAGGCCCGTACAACACTTTCGTTTTTCAAAGCCTTCATTGATTGTCTCAATCCGACAATTATCCGGCCGTTTTCATCTTTGCTTTCCAACTTCAACCTCCCGCGGCATCTTCCGGTCCCGCCCGCATCATGCGGCGGGAAAATTCATTGGCGCACGGCGGTCATTCTACCACTTCGTCGTCTTCATTGTCAAGCTTGTCGTCTTCCTGGCCTTCCGCCCTGGTGGTTCTCGCCCTGATCCTGGCTTCTTCCCTGGCCAGTGCTTCGCGTTCTTCTATCTGCATGAGCTCGTCGTTGAGTCTGACATCATAATTTCCGTATTCTTTCATACCTGTTCCGGCGGGGATCAGCTTTCCAATTATGACATTTTCCTTAAGACCGATGAGCGGGTCGACCTTTCCTTTTATGGATGCATCCGTAAGCACCCTGGTCGTCTCCTGGAAGGAGGCCGCCGAAAGGAATGATTCCGTCGCAAGCGATGCTTTGGTTATACCCAGAAGAACCCTTTCACCTGTAGCGGACATTTCGCCGTTTTCTTCGGCGATCCTGTTTTGCTCTTCGAACTCAAGCAGCTTTGTGTAGCTTCCCGGCAGCATTTTTGTATCTCCCGCGTCTTCAACCTTGACCTTGTTGGTCATCTGCTTGACTATTATCTCAATATGTTTGTCGCTGATGTCTATACCCTGCATCCTGTAAACTTTCTGCACTTCCTGCAGCAGGTATTTGTAAACACCCTGTATGCCCTTGATTTTCAGCACGTCGTGGGGGTTCACACTACCTTCGGTTATCTCGTCGCCGGCTTCGACCTCATCGCCTTCGCTTACCGCCAGTCTGGCTCCGTAAGGTATGGTATAGGTCTTTGCGTTCTTTTCTTCTCCGACTACGATGACTTCCCTTTTCTTCTTGGTTTCATTTATTTTCACAACACCGCCGATATCGGAGATGATTGCAAGCCCTTTTGGCTTTCTTGCTTCAAAAAGCTCTTCTATACGCGGCAGACCCTGTGTTATGTTTTCCCCCGCTATACCGCCGGTGTGGAATGTTCTCATTGTAAGCTGCGTGCCCGGTTCGCCTATGGACTGGGCGGCTATGATTCCAACGGCCTCGCCCGTATTGATGGGTCTGCTGTTCGCCAGGTTCATTCCGTAGCATTTGGCGCATACTCCGACTTTGGATTTACAGCTGAGAACCGAACGCACACGGGCTTTTTTTATTCCGGAATCAACAACCTCGGTTGCTTTTACATCGTCGATGAAAGCACCCTTTTCCACAATCACTTCGTCGGTTTCAGGATGTTTTATTTCATCTATTACATAGCGGCCTACGATCCTCTCGTAAAGGTCTTCTATTATCTCGCCGCTGTCCTTGATCGCCGATACCATTATGTCCTCCGTGGTGCCGCAGTCCTCTTCCTTTACAATGACGTCCTGGCTTACATCAACAAGCCTTCTTGTGAGATATCCCGAGTCCGCCGTTCTAAGAGCCGTGTCCGCCAGACCTTTTCTTGCGCCGTTGCTGGATATGAAGAATTCCAAAACGTTGAGGCCTTCCCTGAAGTTGGATTTGATTGGAATCTCTATTGTCTTACCGGATGTGTCGAACATAAGTCCGATCATTCCCGCAAGCTGCTTTATCTGGTTCCTGTTTCCCCTTGCGCCCGAATCGGACATTACGTAAAGGGGGTTGTCCTTTTTCAGTCCGTCCATCAGGGCTTCGGTTATCTTGTCCCCTGTGTCGGTCCATAGTTTGATAACCGAGTTGTAACGCTCTTCGTCGGTTATGAGGCCCCTTCTGTACTGCTTTGTGACCATGGAGACCTGTTTTTCCGTCTGCTCTATGAGCTCGGCCTTTGCTTCAGGTATCACCATGTCGCTTACACCTATAGTTATGGCGCTTTTTGTTGAATATTCGAAGCCGAGTTCCTTCACTTTATCCAGGACTACGGCGGTTTTCACCATTCCGTGCTTTTTAATGCATCTTGCAATTATCTCCTCAAGCTGACTGTCACCCACGACTTCGGCTATTTCCAGCGTAAGGTCGTTTCCGGCAACGTTTCTGTCCACAAATCCCAGGTCCTGGGGTATTACTTCGTTAAAAATGACTCTTCCGGGTGTGGCGTCTATGATTCCTGTAACTTTTTTACCGTCTATCTCCCTGGAGACCCGGAGCTTGATCCTTGAGTGCAGTGTTATGAATTTTTCATTCATCGCCATCAGCATTTCGTCAACGCTTCCGAATGTCTTCCCTTCGCCGGGCTCGCCGTCTTTGACCATGGTCAGATAATAGCTTCCCAGAACCATGTCCTGAGTCGGCACGGTTATGGGTTTGCCGTCCTTCGGTGCAAGCAGGTTGTTGGCTGAAAGCATTAGGAAACGCGATTCCGCCTGCGCTTCACTGGAAAGGGGCACGTGCACGGCCATCTGGTCACCGTCGAAGTCTGCGTTGTATGCCGAGCAGACCAGGGGATGCAGTTGAATTGCACGTCCTTCTATCAGTACAGGTTCAAAAGCCTGAATCCCAAGCCTGTGCAATGTGGGCGCCCTGTTAAGAAGGACGGGATGGTCCTTGATGACTTCATCGAGCATGTCCCATACTTCGTCGCTTGCCCTTTCAACCATTCTTTTTGCGCTTTTTATATTATGTGCGAATGCGTCCTCCACAAGCTTTTTCATTACAAAAGGCTTGAAGAGTTCAAGTGCCATTTCCTTTGGCAGTCCGCACTGGAATATTTTAAGTTCGGGGCCGATGACTATGACGGAACGGCCTGAATAGTCGACCCTCTTGCCGAGAAGGTTCTGTCTGAAACGGCCCTGCTTCCCGCTTAGCATGTCGGAGAGGGACTTAAGCGGCCTGTTTCCGGGACCCGTTACGGGTTTTCCCTTTCTACCGTTGTTTATTAGGGCGTCCACCGCTTCCTGCAGCATCCTTTTTTCGTTTCTTATTATAATGGAAGGCGCTCCGAGCGTTAAAAGCCTTTTAAGCCTGTTGTTTCTGTTTATGACCCTTCTGTAAAGGTCATTCAGGTCGCTTGTGGCAAAACGTCCCCCGTCAAGCTGCACCATTGGCCTTAAATCCGGCGGGATCACGGGAATCGTATCCAGGATCATCCACTCCGGCCTGTTTCCGGACACCCGGAAGGATTCAAGGGCTTCAAGCCTCTTTATTATTCTGACTCTTTTTTGTCCCTTGCTGTTGCGCAGGAGATCCTTGAGTTCCTGACACTGCTTGTCGAGATCTATGTTTGCAAGCAGCTCTTTTACGGCTTCGGCGCCCATCATGGCCCTGAAACCCCCGCCTGCAGTCATCACTATCTCGCGGTATTCCCTTTCATTTAGTATTTCCTTAACCTCATGTTCCGTGTCCCCCGGGTCGAGAACCATATATGCGTTGAAATACAATACCCTTTCAAGAAGTCTGGGGCTCATGTCGAGCACAAGGCCCATCCTGCTGGGTATGCCTCTGAAATACCATATATGTGAAACAGGCGCCGCAAGTTCTATGTGACCCATGCGTTCGCGTCTTACTTTGCTTCTTGTGACTTCGACTCCGCACCTGTCGCATATAACCCCTTTATACCTGATTCTTTTGTATTTTCCGCAATGACATTCCCAGTCCTTGGATGGTCCGAAAATACGTTCACAGAACAGGCCGTCCCTTTCGGGTTTCAGCGTCCTGTAGTTTATGGTCTCGGGCTTTTTAACCTCACCCCTTGACCACGATTTTATTTTTTCCGGCGATGCCAGGCCGATTCTTATTAAATCAAAATTTCCAAAATCCTGCACTATGCATACTCCTTTCAACAGCTAAAGTATGTTATACGTAAATCCACTTATTAATAAAGGTCTTCCAGCGTCATGTCCCCGATTTCGTCGGGTTCCACCACCAGGTCGTCGATGAACAGGTCGTCCATGTCGCTTTTGGGCTTTTTCTCCTCGTCGATGTCGTCGTCTTTAAATTCGAGTTCGTCGTTCTTCTCGTTAAACACTTTGATATCCAATGCAAGGCTCTGCATTTCCTTTACAAGAACCTTGAATGATTCGGGTATGCCCGGTTTGGGTACGTTTTCGCCTTTGACAATGGCTTCGTAGGTCTTCACCCTCCCCATGAGGTCGTCGGATTTCACAGTCAGTATTTCCTGCAGCGTGTATGCCGCGCCATATGCTTCAAGCGCCCATACCTCCATCTCGCCGAAACGCTGTCCTCCGAACTGCGCCTTGCCGCCAAGCGGCTGCTGGGTTACGAGGGAATACGGCCCTATGGCCCTTGCATGTATCTTGTCGTCGACCAGATGTGCAAGTTTGAGCATGTACATGTATCCCACTGTGACAATGTTGTCGAAGGGTTCCCCGGTTCTTCCATCATACAATTGGATTTTGCCGTCCGGACTTATTCCGGCTTTGGTAAGGCATTCAACTATGTCGTCCTCGTGGGCTCCGTCGAACACCGGGGTGGCTATCTTCCATCCCAGGGCTTTTGCGGCATAACCTAGATGAACTTCGAGAACCTGTCCTATATTCATTCGCGAGGGCACGCCAAGCGGGTTCAAAACAATCTCAAGCGGTGTTCCGTCCGGCATGAAAGGCATGTCTTCTTCAGGCAGTATGCGCGAGATGACACCCTTGTTCCCATGGCGTCCCGCCATTTTATCCCCTACGGATATTTTCCTCTTTTGAGCTATGAAAACCCTTACGACTTCGTTCACCCCGGGATTGAGCTCGTCTCCGTCCTCTTTGGTGAAAACCTTGACATCTACAATTATTCCCGATGCCCCGTGTGGGACTTTCAGGGATGTGTCCCTCACGTCCCTGGACTTTTCACCGAATATCGCCCTTAAAAGACGTTCTTCGGATGTGAGTTCCGTTTCACCCTTCGGAGTGACCTTGCCGACAAGTATGTCTCCGGTGCGCACTTCGGCGCCGACCCGTATTATCCCTCTTTCATCCAGGTTTTTAAGGGCTTCCTCACCGACATTGGGTATGTCGTTGGTTATATCTTCCGGTCCGAGCTTGGTGTCCCGGGCTTCAATATCGTATTCTTCAATATGTATGGATGTGAAAACGTCCTCCTTCACCAGTTTTTCACTGATGAGGATCGCATCCTCGTAATTGTATCCCTCCCATGTCATAAAACCGACCAGTATGTTCTTGCCGAGGGATATCTCCCCCTCGTCGGTCGACGGGCCGTCCGCCAGTATGTCGCCTTTTTTAACCTTGTCGCCTTTTTTTACTATGGGCCTTTGGTTTATGCATGTCCCCTGATTGGACCTTTTATATTTAAGCAGCGGATATTTAACTGTTTTACCTTCGTCGGTTTTGATATCTATGGACTTGGCCGCTACATTTGCAACCACCCCGTCGAATTCCGATATGGCGCAAACTCCCGAGTCCTTGGCAGCCTTGTATTCCATTCCCGTGCCTACAATCGGCGCCTCCGTTTTTATAAGGGGGACCGCCTGGCGCTGCATGTTCGAACCCATCAACGCCCTGTTTGCCGCATCCGTCTCGAGAAAAGGAATCATGCTCGTGGCGATTGAGACAAGCTGTTTTGGCGATACGTCCATATAATCCACGTTGCCTATGTCGGTTATAAGCTTATCGCTGCGCTTCCTCGCACTCACCCTGTTGTTCACAAAGCTCCCGTCTTCGTTTAGAAGCGTGTTGGCCTGTGCAACTGTGAAATGGTCCTCTTCGTCCGCAGTCAGATACGAGACTTCGTCGGTCACTATGCCCTTTTCCTTGTCGACTTTTCTAAAGGGCGTCTCTATGAAACCGTATTCATTGATACGCGCGTATGTGCTAAGCGATGCGATAAGGCCGATGTTGGGGCCTTCCGGTGTCTCTATGGGACACATTCTTCCGTAATGGGAATAATGAACGTCCCTGACTTCGAAGCTGGCCCTTTCCCTGCTGAGTCCGCCCGGTCCCAACGCGCTCAACCTGCGTTTATGCGTAAGCTCCGCCAAGGGGTTGGGCTGGTCCATGAACTGTGAAAGCTGACTGGATCCGAAAAACTCCTTGATAGCCGCTGAAACCGGCCTCGTGTTTATCAACGCCTGCGGTGTGGCTATGTCTATGTCCTGGATTGTCATCCTTTCGCGGATGACCCTTTCCATTCTGGCAAACCCTATGCGGAACTGATTTTGCAGCAGTTCCCCGACGGATCTGATCCTTCTGTTGCCCAGATGGTCTATGTCATCGGTGTTTCCGATGCCGTGTTCAAGATTCAAAAGACAGCTTATCGAAGCAACTATGTCTTCCCTGGTTATGTTTTTGGGACATATGTCGTATTTGCGAATTTTGAATTCCCTTTTTATTTCTTCTTTATCGGTGTGTTCGTCGAGTATTTCCTTTATTACGTCGTAATTGCCCTTTTCACTCAGCCCGAAGGATTTAAAATCAAAATCCACGAAATGAGATATTTCGGCTGTGTTGTTTCCTATCACCTTGACTTTTTTGCCATCAACCAGAAGCTGGACTTCGTTTATTCCGCAGCACTCGATTTTAAGTGCGTTTTCAACGGTTATGACTTCACCTTTTTCGGCAAGAACCTCGCCTGTTTCGGGATCGGCGATGTTTTCCGCAGATACATTGCCTTCTATTCTGGCCGATACAGCCAGTTTTTTGTTGAATTTATATCTTCCGAACCTTGCGAGGTCGTACCTGCGGGGGTCGAAAAACATATTGTTGAAAAGGGTCGTTGCGCTTTCTTTGGTAGGCGGCTCACCGGGTCTCAGCCTGTGATAGATTTCGAACAGGCCGTCTTCTTCGGATTTTGCGGAATCCTTGGCGAATGTCGCCTCAAGCCTATCCTTTTCACCGAGCAGCTTGACAATTTCGGCATCAGTGCCGTATCCGAGCGCCCTCAAAAGCACTGTTATCGGCAGTTTTCGTGTCCTGTCGATCCTTACATGAAAAACATCTTTTGAATCCGTTTCATATTCTATCCATGCGCCCCTGTTCGGAATCACGGTGTTTGCAAACAGGCTCTTGCCCGTCTTGTCCTTTTTCTCCGTGTAATAGACACCCGGCGACCTTACAAGCTGACTTACGATAACCCTTTCGGCGCCATTTATTATAAATGTTCCCGTAGGTGTCATAAGGGGGAAGTCCCCCATGAATATTTCCTGTTCCTTTATTTCGCCTGTTTCCGTATTTATAAGCCTCACTTTGACTTTTAGCGGGGCTTGATATGTGGTGTCTCTTTCCTTACATTCCTGCACGGAATATTTGGGTTCCTCGTCAATCCTGTGGTCTATGAATTCCAGAACAAGATTACCGGTGTAATCGGTTATCGGGGACACGTCTGTAAAGACATCTGTCAATCCTTCTTCAAGAAACCATTCATAAGATTTTTTTTGAATTTCAATAAGATTCGGCATTTCGAGCACTTCTTTGATTTTAGAAAAGCTCATCCGTTCCTTCGTACCCAGTCTCACGGGATGCACCATCAATTTCACCTCATAAAATTTTTCCATCTTCAACGGCACCCTACCGCTATACGCTGTGCCTCCTGTATTCTTGCAACCTCGTTTACAAAGTGCTATAATCCAATTTGTAAGCCCCCGGGTGCGAAATTTCTCTTGTTTCGCAGGCTCGGGTTGTCCGTAAGCACAAACTTGCGCAGTCTAAAATTCTATCACTGGGACATGTCTTTGTCAAGAGCGGATAGCCTGTTTTTTGCTGTTTAAAAGTCTTTTTTCATCAAATAATATCCCGCTTGCCGTTTTTCACACAATAACCTCTTTTCAGGAGTCCTCCTTTTCAAATCGCTTTATGACGCTTCGCAGTTCGCTCTCGAATTCGTCAAGGGTCGAAAGGGCGTCATTTTCATTGTCTCTTACGGTGTATATGTAAACTTTCAGCTTGGGTTCAGTCCCCGAAGGCCTTACGGCATACCAGGTCCCTCCGTCGAATCTGAACTTAAGGACATCTGATTCGGGTATGTCTACAGGCTCCTTCTGCCCGGTGACACAGTCCGTCCCCTCGGATGTGAGATAGTCCGTGAAATATTCAAGCTTTTCACCGGCTACGCTTTCGGGATATCCGGCCCTCCATAGGTTCATCACCTTTTGCTTCAACTCGGCACCGTCCATGCCTTTGTAAACGATGGAAAACTGTTTTTCCCTGTAATGGCCGTATTCTTCATATATCTCATATAATTCCTCATAGAGGGTTCTTCCCTGCGCCTTGTAATATGCCGCCATTTCGAATATGAGCATTGCGGTGCTCACCGCGTCTTTGTCCCTCGTGAATGTTTCGGGACAGTAACCGATGCTTTCTTCATATCCGAAAACGAAATTGTGTTCGCCCGTGATTTCAAACTCATTGGCTTTTTGACACACATGCTTAAAACCGGTCAGCGTTTCAAAAACCGTCAGTCCGTATTTGCGGGATATGGCTTTGCCCAGGTCCCCCGTCACTATCGTTGTGACCACGGCGTCTTTCGGATCATACAGACCGAGCTCCTTTCGCCTTCCAAGATAGTATTCGAGCAGGAGGGCTCCTGTCTGGTTCCCGTTCATGTGCACGAACCGTCCGCTGTTGTCCCTTATGGCGATGGCTATGCGGTCGGCATCCGGATCCGTTGCAACCGCCAGTTCCGCGCCGTGCTTTTCGGCATATTCAATCGCTATTTTAAATGTTGAAAAATCCTCCGGGTTCGGATATGGGGTTGTCGGAAATCTGCCGTCGGGCTTCATTTGCTCGTCGACCGTGATGAGGTTTTCATATCCCATGTCCCTTAGCATGTCCGGTATCAACACCCCGCCTGTGCCGTTCAGTGGGGTGAACACGGCTTTTATGTCCTTGCTGAGATTTCCATTGCCGAGAGACAGGCCCTTTATGGCTTCAATGAATCTGTCGTCCATCTTCTTGCCGAGAATATGTATCAGCCCGCTTTCGATCATGTCGTCGTATTCGACAAACCCCTCTTCAGGGAACATGTCCAGTTCGGCGATTTTTTTCTGAATCCTTTCCGCTGTGTCGGACAGGATCTGGGAGCCTTTCTTCCAGTATACTTTATATCCGTTGTATTCCTGCGGGTTGTGGCTGGCCGTTATGTTGATACCGGAAATCGCACCCAGCTCCCTTATTGCAAATGACAGCTCCGGTGTCGGTCTCAAGGCCTCAAACAGGTATGTCTTTATGCCTGCGGAGGCAAAAAGCGCAGCGCACATTTTCGCATATTTCCGTGAGTTTATCCTGCAGTCATGGGCGATTACCACTCCGGATTTTTTTCCGTCTTCTTCGATTATGACATCGGCGAGCGCCCTGGTGGCCTGAATCAGGACATATTTGTTCATCCGGTTTGTTCCCGCGCCCATTACGCCCCTTAAACCGGCTGTGCCGAATTCCAGGAATTTATAGAACCTGTCTTCTATTTCCTCTTCATTGCCGCGGATGCCTTCAAGTTCCGAAACTGTTTCCGGGTCCGCTTTTTCGAGCCATTCCCTATATAAATCCATATATTTCATAATTCCACCTCTCAAATATTGAAACAAGGCATTAAATGAGCCCCGGCCCGCCTTTAACGGGATACCCGACGTCAGGCGCCTCTTATATTATATCATCCGGCGGGATATTTGAAACAGTAAAACAGTCATCTCCCGGGCAGTAAATTGCAAGTAAATTCCAGAGCAGGGGGTTCCCGCCGGAATTTGGTTTTGCAATTTACGGCTTTTGTTTTTCATGCAAAAAAATACCGGCCGTTGCGACCGGTACCCTTTTGTTTTTAAAAAACACTACTTTATTTCGACTGTTGCTCCGACTGCCTTGAATTTTTCTTCGATTTCAGTCGCTTCGCCTTTTTCAATGCCTTCCTTGATGGTGCTGGGAGCCGTGTCGACAACTTCCTTGGCTTCCTTAAGTCCCAGACCTGTGATTTCCCTTACGGTCTTGATGACTTTGATCTTTTCAGCGCCGACTTCCTTGAGGATGACGTCGAATTCAGTCTGTTCCTCTTCTTCAGCTCCTGCTCCGCCGTCAGCCGCCGCTGCAGCTACAGCTACGGGAG
>CAZWVS010000022.1:0-17354 GCA_964636935.1 uncultured Clostridiaceae bacterium | reverse complement strand
GTGAGGGCGGATGAGTTCGAGGCTTCGGCCATGGGACGGTCGCTTGAGGAATGTAAAAACATGATGCAGGACCTGAAAAATAAAAAGGAAGCCATGAGCGCCAGGGAAAGCAATATCTACACCATTCTCGAAATTGTCGAAGAGATGCATGCAAGAGGAATCGAATTCAAATCCGTGGACATAGGCAAATCCGATGCGACCAGGTTCATATGCGAAGAAGACGGCATACGCATACCCCTGGCGGGTGTTTCGGGCCTGGGTATGAAAGCCGCTGAAAACATAGTAAAAGAAAGGGCCAAAAAACAATTCACGTCGCTTGACGACCTGAGAAGCAGGGGGAAGGTCAACAAAACCGTCATGGACAAGCTTGTCGAAATGGGAGCGGTTGAGGGACTTCCCGAAAGCAATCAAAGGAGCTTTTTCTGATGTCTCAGAATAAGAAGGGGGCATATTCGACCCGGCAGTGCGAAAGAAAAGGGAAAAAGGATCTTTTCGTCGTCCTCCTCGCATTGATTTTGCTAGTGATGGCTTTTATATTACTGCAACCTTCGCCTGAAAGCGATTTTTTCAAAGACGGCAGTCAGAACGCCCATCTGATAAACGTTTCAGACGGCGATACCGCATGGTTTGAAATGGGGGGCAGGGAATACAAGGTGCGGTTCCTGGGCATAGACACCCCCGAGATGGAAGATGCGGACCGGGCTTTGGAAGCCCTGGCGAAAGAGGCCGAATCATATGTTGGGCAAAAACTGGGGCAGGCCGATTCGATTGTGCTGGAAGGGGATCCCGGAAGCGATATATACGACAACTACGACAGGCTGCTCGCATGGGTTTGGGTGGACGGTGTGCTTCTAAATGAGAAACTGGTTGAAGAAGGGCTGGCCACGGTAAGATATATCTATGGGGATTATAAGTACACGGGACGCCTTTATGCTGCGCAGGACAGGGCGAAGGACGCCGGGACGGGGGTATGGGGGGAGTGAAAGCAGGATTGCCTATAAAGTGAGGTCTTCGAGTATTTCAGACAGAACATCATATGGGAAGTCATTGCCGTCGGGATCTCCGATGACGATATCCTTATATACCTGTTCCGAGTAGGATAAATCCACAATTGTGTATATAAGCGAGTTTTTTGTCTTGACAGGCCCCTCCGGCGTTATGAAAGGTTCCAGCAGTATCACATATCTTACATCCTCCGGATTGTCCGTATACCAGCTGTAGTCGCTGAAGGAATATTCATCATATGCGTCAAAGGGGATTTCCGGGGAAAAGCCCTCAAAAGCAGGTTTTGTTATCATGACGGCCTTGCCGGTCAATGCAAATGAAGCGGGGACGGCGGCGGATTCGCCCGGTTCGGGTTCCGCACCGTATTTTATCTCCGCCGATTGGGCTTTTTCATATAAATCAAGTACGACGGCCCCGGTGAAATTCCCTTTTATCGGGGAACTGCAGGATGCCAGCGGAATCAAGACGGCGATCAATACTGCCGCCGCGGTTATCTTTTTCATTTTCGTGCTTGTAAACATATCGGTAATCATAATCCACCATCAAGTTTAATTGTAGTATTGTTGTTTTGCCGGGTCAAGGGATCTTTCGGGGTTTGGCCGCCGACATTCCAGCTGATCATATGTCCCTGCCATACACCCTTCTGCGACGGTGTTGACGGTGTTCAAGGTATTTCCACATGGTGTGAATCTGCTTGTTTTCTTCAAGCTCGGGCCCGGTCTCGCTCATCGTGATTCCGTTTTTTATAGCCGAACGCAGTATGCCGTCGATAAGTAGGGCGTTGGCGCCTGTGCCCTGATAGTCGGGATGTATGGCGACAAGGTACATGTCCAGCGTGTCGTTCTTCTTAATTGCGCGAAGCAGATGCATGAAGCCGAAGGGGAAAAGCCGGCCGCGTGCCTATTGCATTGCTTTTGACAAAGAGGGCAGGGTGATGCCGAAACCGATGACCTCGTCGTTTTTGTCCAGCACGATTTTAACGAAATCCGGATTCACAAAACCGAAAAATGCGTCGATGTACATGTTGATTTGCGCCTGTGTCAGCTCGGTCACGCCATAGAGGGGGGCATATGCCGTGTTATATAGTTCGAACACCTTTGCAGCCCAGGGAAGGATCGCTTTTTTGGTATCGAATTCAAGCAGTTTATAACCGTATTTTCTTTCGACTATTCTTGCTATACGGGAGTATTTTTCGTTTGGCTCGGGTGGTACAGGGACCTGGTATTCAACCCAATCCACCTCTTTTTTGAAACCCATTTTTTCAAGGTGTCCCATATAGTACGGATGGTTGTATATAGTGATGAAAAGATCCATTTCGTCAAAACCTTCAACGAGCATTCCCTGATGATCGAGATCCGTCAGCCCCAGGGGCCCGTGAATGAAATCGAATCCACGCCGTTTTGCCCATTCGACGGCTTTGTCCATGAGCGCCTTCGAAACCTCAAAGTCGTCTATGAAGTCGAAATGGGTGAACCGGGCGTATTTTTGATTGTTTTTTGCATTGCTTTTATGGTTGACAAGAACCCCTATGCGACCCACCGGTTTTCCGGCTGAATACGCAAGGAAAAATGCGGATTCGCAAAATTCATATGCGGGATTCCTATCCTTTCTGAGCGTGTTCATCTCGTCCATGATCAAATCCGGCACAAAATAAGGATTGCCGGAATACATGTCGTTTACGAATTTTACAAATTTACGCAAATCCCTGTTATTTTTCACTTCAACGATATTGACCATAATCCCCCCATATCAAACGACCTTATCTCAAAACGGATTATACATTATTAACGGCCTGATGGCAAAATACATGTTTCATGCAGGTGGCCGGGGTATATATTAAACGGTAGGACAGCTATTGATTCATTTCTATCAATCAAAGAGACCGGCATCATAAAAGGATCAGACGGGAGGGGTTTTTCATGAAGTTCAAAATCATCCTTGTTATTTTAGCATTGATACTATTCACGGGATGCACAGGTGAAGACGGGGAGGCGGCGCTGCTGGAGAAGATATCCGACCTGAAAGCCGACACAGGTGAGCTTTTGGAGCAAAACGCCGGATTGCGGTCGGATGTTGAACACTTGCAGCAGTCGCTGTCGGAAGTGGAATCCATTGTTTCATCGTGTGTTGAAAAGCCCGGATGGTGGATCAACCGTGCCGGCAGACGGGCAGACGCCCGACACGAAGGCGCTCTCCCTGCTTGAAACATACTCATATGATGTGTTGGGCGACAGTGACAATGAAAGGATATCGCTGTACACATCGGCGGCTGTCGACGGCAAGGGCAACATCATGTGGGACGACGGTCAGCGGTTCATCCTGGTTGTGGAATCCGAATCCGGACATTACACGCTTTTTGACGAATATGTGCAGCTGGGAAGGGTGTATTTCATGGTGGGCGACAGGGACGGCCGCCATGTTGTCACAATCGTTGTTTCAACCAATGCCGGCATGCGCATTGAGGAAATGTCTTCCTCGGCGGACGAAGCGGTTTTCAAACGGGTGACAGTGTATGAAGCGCATGACTCCAATATTGTGTTTAACACCATGCCCTGGGATTAAGTGTTTAAATCGCACCGTAAATGTTTGACACGATAAAGATTTTGATATTATAATTCCGTAAACGGGTTGCTTCACATGTGATCAATGTGTGTCATCCCGGTAGGACTCAGATGCGGTGAAGGCACAAAGCAGGTTTGCCGCCACCAAAGAGAAGAACCCCGGAGGCTGATAGGGTTCCGGGTTGCGGCAAAAGCTGATATCTCATGCCGAGTGCCGTTTTTGATACTGCGGGAGCAGGAAACGGCGTATTGGAACCGGTATTTACCGGGAGTCCGTTCAAAAGGGGAAAGCGCGGCGTCGCAAAAAACAATCCGTCTCTTTGCGAGACGTTTTTTAATGCCGGCCGGCATTGAAAAGAGGGTGCCGATAATATAGAATTGAAGCGAGGTGGGAATTTATGACAATCTGGAATCCCGAACACGAATGTATGGACATCGAACAGAAAAGAGAGCTTCAGGGGGCACGGCTCCGGGAGACGGTGGAACACGTTTATGAAAACGTATCTTTTTACAAAAACAAGATGGATGAAAAGGGGTTGCTTCCCGGCGATATCAAAAGCATTGACGATTTAAGCAGCCTCCCCTTCACCTATAAGGACGACCTGAGGGACAACTACCCCTACGGGATGTTTGCCGTGCCCATGGATGAAATCGTCCGGATACACGCATCCAGCGGAACCACGGGTAAAAGGACCGTCGTGGGCTATACCGGGGGGGATATCGAGGTATGGGCGGAGGTCATGGCCAGAACCATCAGCGCAAGCGGTGCGACCAAATCCGACATCCTTCAAAACGCATATGGATACGGGTTGTTCACGGGGGGGCTCGGAGTCCACTACGGAGGGGAGAAGATCGGAATGGCCGTTGTCCCGATATCGGGAGGGAACACAAAACGCCAGATTGAGCTGATGGCCGATTTCGGTTCCACCGTGATATCGTGCACCCCTTCATACGCCCTGTATCTTGCCGAATGCATAGAGGAATCGGGAATCGACAGGTCAAGGATAAAATTGAAAGCCGGCATATTCGGGGCCGAGCCCTGGAGCGAGAATATGCGGCGTGATATCGAGCAGCGCCTTAACATACTTGCAATCGACATATACGGGCTCAGCGAGATAATAGGGCCGGGTGTGTCGCAGGAATGCCCTGAAAAATGCGGGCTCCATGTAAATGACGATCATTTCGTGCCTGAGATAATCGATCCCGAAACGGAAAAAGTGCTGGGGGACGGTGTTCAGGGTGAAATCGTTTTCACAACCATTACAAAAAAGGCGCTGCCCCTGTTGCGGTACCGCACCAGGGACATATCGAAACTCGACGGGGAAAAATGCGAGTGCGGAAGAACCACTGCCAGAATGGAAAAAGTAACGGGAAGAACCGACGACATGCTGATAATTCGCGGTGTCAACGTGTTCCCCACACAAATAGAAAGTGTTCTTCTGGAGCTGGGGGAGACGGCGCCCCATTACCAGCTGATAGTGTCAAAAGCCGGTTCTATGGATGCCCTTGAGATTCAGGTGGAGATGACGGACGCATTGTTCTCCGACGAGGTGAGAAGAATTGAAGACCTGGAGAGGAAACTCAGATTCAACATCCAAAGCACCCTGGCGATAAGTGCCAAGGTCACCCTGGTCGAACCCAGAACGATACAAAGAAGCGAAGGCAAGGCACAAAGAATAATCGATATGAGAAATAAATAGGAGGAGCGCCATGCTGGTAAAACAAATATCTGTATTTTTGGAAAACAAGGAAGGAAGAGTGGCCCGGGTCACGGGCATACTCAGCGAGGCCGGCATCAACATCAGAGCCCTTTCAATCGCCGACACTACGGAGTTCGGCATTCTGCGTCTGATAGTGGACAAGCCGGAGAAAGCCGAAGAGGCGCTTCATGACGAGGGCCTGACCGTCAGCATCACCGAGGTGATAGCGATATCCATCGAGGACGAGCCGGGAGGCCTTTCAAAAGCGCTTCAGGTTCTCCACGAAAACCGCATCAGCGTCGAATACATCTACGCATTCATATCGAAAACAAGCCGGAAGGCGAATGTGATATTGAGGGTGGAGGACTGCCAGCGCGCCACGGAATGCCTGGAAGAGGAAGGGTTCCTTGTGCTTACGGCCAGGGAAGTGTACGAACAATGAACGGGGGACCTGTCGATTGATTGCCGAGATTATCGCCGTCGGCACCGAACTGCTGATGGGACAGATCAACAATACCAATGCAAGGTATGTTTCATCCAGATTTCCGGATGCCGACGTCTATGTCTATTATCACACCGTGGTGGGGGATAATGAAAAAAGGCTTGCAGGATGCATAAGGACGGCCATGGACAGGGCGGATGTCCTTTTGCTGACAGGGGGGCTCGGTCCCACTCAGGACGACCTGACTAAGGAAACCGTCGCCGGGGTTCTGGGCCTTGAGATGCTGCCGGATGAACAGACCCTGGAAAACATACGTGAATTTTTTAGAAAAAGGGGTAGAAAAGCCTGTCCCAACAATGAAAAGCAGGGTTATTTCCCGAAAGGCTCAGTCATTGTAAGAAACGACAACGGCACGGCTCCGGGTTGCATTATTGAGCATGAAGGCAAAGTTGTGATAATGCTTCCGGGACCGCCATGGGAAATGGAGCCCATGTTTGAAAATTCCGTCATGCCTTATTTCATGAAGGATGCAGTGCATAAGCTTCATTCGGTTTATGTGCGCATGTTCGGAATAGGGGAATCGGACATGGAGGACCGAATCAAGGACCTGGTGTCAAAACAGCAAAACCCGACCATTGCCCCTTATGCGAAGATGGGTGAAATAACACTCAGGATAACGGCCAAATACATCCCGGGCAGGGAGGATCCGGAGAAACTGATAAAATCCGTGATGGATGAGATAAGAAAAAGGCTCGGCGGATACATCTATTCGACAAAAAACGAAGAGCTGCACGAAAAAACCGCCTCTTTGCTGATTGAAAGCAGGACGACGCTGGCCCTGGCAGAGTCCTGCACCGGCGGCAGGCTTGCCTCCATGCTTACCGACATACCCGGGATATCATCGGTTTTCAAGGGCGGCGTGGTGGCTTATTCAAACGATATGAAAAAGGAGATGCTGGGTGTCGGAGATGGCACATTGACATCCCATGGAGCGGTAAGCGAAGGGACTGCGGCGGAGATGGCAGAAGGAATAAGGGCGAGGGCGCGAAGCGACATAGGTCTTTCAATCACGGGAATCGCGGGACCGGGCGGAGCGGTGCCCGGCAAACCCATAGGCCTTGTATATGTCGGCCTGGCGACGGGCGATGACACAAAAACCGTAAAATTGAATTTGTGGGGCGGTCGGGAACGCATTCGACACATTGCCTGTCTGAACGCCCTGGAC
This sequence comes from uncultured Clostridiaceae bacterium, assembly GCA_964636935.1. Lineage (GTDB taxonomy): Bacteria > Bacillota > Clostridia > DUPQ01 > DUPQ01 > JAFGQE01. The sequence continues at coordinate 10,421 of CAZWVS010000022.1, read as the reverse complement.
ATAATTAGAAGATATCTTCTTGGCTGCTAAGCGGAAAGGGAATTATTTTGGCAGGTAAAAACAGTTTCAGGGGCACGGCCGTCATGATCATGCTGTCGGTGCTTCTCAGCAGATTGCTGGGATTTTTACGCACGGCGCTCATTCCTGCGAGAATGGGTGGCTTCAGCAACGTGGCCGATGCATACAATGCAGCTTTCCAGATCCCCGACCTGATGTACGGGCTTCTTGTGGGAGGGGCCATAGCGGCGTCCCTAATACCCATGCTCACGGGATATGTGGAAGGGAAGAAGGAAAAAGAGGGCTGGCGTGTTGTAGGCACATATGTAAACATGATGATAGTGATCATGTTCATACTTTGTGTGCTCGGGGTCGTATTTGCGCCGCAGCTTATGAATCTTGTCGCCAGGGGTTTTCAAAACTCCCCCCCTGAAAAAATGGCTCTCGCCGTCAAGCTCACACGCATACTGATGCCCATTTCGTTTTTCATGATGCTGTCCGGTTTTTGCAACGGCATTTTGAATTCGTATTCGAGGTTCGCGGCGGCGGCCTTCGGACCATGCCTATACAACCTTGCCACGGTTCTTAGCATAGCGTTGTTGAGCAACGGGGACCCGGCGGACAATTACGGGGTAGACAGGGTGGTCGCAGGCATAGTGGTATGCGCATTCCTGTATTTCATAATGCAGTTCATGTTCACCAGGAGGCACTTGTCTGAATACAGACCTGTTTTTGCAACCCGTCATCCGGATTTCAGAAAAATGGTCAAGCTTGCCGTCCCTACGCTGTTAACATCGGCTTTCGTACAGGTCAACTTCATAGTATCCAAATATTACACCACTTTTTTCGACGAGGGGAGCCTGAGCGCGCTTGAAGTGGCGGGCAAGACATGGCAGATGCCTCTTGGAATCATAGCCCAGGCCGTCGGTGTGGCGATACTCCCTTCGCTTTCGGCCCTTTATGCCTTTGACAGGTTTGAAGAACTGGGCACCAAATTGAATTCAGCCCTGAGGTTCGTCGTCTTCCTCGCAGTGCCTTCCGCCGTGGGTCTGGCGGTGGTAAGCAGGCCGGCCATCCAGCTTCTGTTCAATTGGGGGAACCTGACGACGCAAGGGGTTCTACTGACGGCGACAATGCTCATGTTCTATTCATTCTCAATCGTGACCCAGTCAATCAACACAATAATGAACCGCGCTTTCTATTCGACCAAAAACTCCGTGATACCATTCATAGCCGGCAGCATAGGGATGGTCATCAACCTGGCGCTGGCCTATCTGATAACCGTTAAAACCGAAATGGGGGCGGAAGGTGTGGCCCTTGCATATTCGATTGCAACCATATTCATCACCGCAACCCTGATCCTGCTGTTTAAAAAGAGAATCAAGGGTTTCATATTTATAAACAGCACCGGTTTCATGTTGAAGACTTTCATTTCGGCCGGCGCCATGGGGGTTCTTTTATATCTGATGGAAAAACACTTCATGGCGGGTATTTTCAATGCGGATGTATTCGACATATCGAAGGGGTCGCAGCTCGCCTGGGTTATAATGGAAATCGGAGCGGGGCTGCTGGTTTTCACAGGTGTTTCATATTTCCTTAAAATAGACGAAATGAGGCAGATAGTTTCGGGTATAAAAGGAAAATTGAAAAGTATTGCCAAAATTTGACATTTTATATATAATTGATGTTGACAGACTTGAAATATCGGAATATAATTAAAAAGAACAAATGTTCTTCCGGAGGTAAATGAAATGGAAAAGAAAAAAGCACTGGACATGGCGTTGCTGCAGATAGAGAAACAGTTCGGCAAAGGCGCGGTGATGAAACTCGGAGAGAATGTGCATATGAATGTGGCAAGCATACCTACAGGCGCCTTGTCGCTGGACGTCGCCCTCGGGGTCGGCGGTTTGCCCAGGGGACGGATAGTTGAAATCTACGGCCCTGAATCGTCGGGCAAGACAACAGTGGCGCTGCATATGATAGCACAGGCCCAAAAGATCGGCGGCGAAGCCGCTTTTGTCGACGCCGAACATGCACTTGACCCCGTATATGCGAGAAAACTCGGAGTCAATATAGACGACCTCATAGTCGCCCAGCCGGATACGGGTGAACAAGCCCTGGAAATAACGGAAGCGCTTGTAAGAAGCGGCGCAATTGATATAATTGTTGTTGACTCTGTGGCGGCGCTTGTTCCAAAAGCCGAGATAGACGGCGAAATGGGTGACGCCCATGTGGGACTGCAGGCCAGACTGATGTCGCAGGCTTTGAGGAAACTGGCGGGTATAATAGGGAAATCCGGGACAACGGCGATATTTATAAACCAGTTAAGGGAAAAAGTAGGCATCATGTTCGGCAACCCCGAGGTGACTCCCGGAGGAAGGGCCTTGAAATTCTACTCTTCCATAAGGCTTGATGTAAGAAGGGCGGAAAGCATAAAAGACGGGACGGAAGTGCTCGGATCGAGAACAAGGGTCAAAGTTGCAAAAAACAAGGTGGCCCCGCCTTTTAAAAGGGCGGAATTTGATATAATGTACGGAAAGGGCATATCAAGGGAGGGATGCATACTTGATATGGCGTCGGACATAGGGGTTGTCACAAAGAGCGGGTCCTGGTATTCGTACAACGACCAGAGAATAGGCCAGGGGCGGGAGAACGGAAAACAGTTCTTTGAAGAGAATCCCGACATAATGGAGGAAGTGGAGGACAAGGTCAGAAAGCATTACGGCCTGAAAAGCTTGAAAGATGAAGGTAATCCGGAAGACGGAGCAGAATAAAGGTTTTTTATTGACATTCGACGACGGAAGCGAAATAAGGCTTTCCGGCGAATTGTATTTCCGTGAATCCGTCTATGAAAAAGAAGAACTGACTGCGGATGAGATAAAAGAACTCCTTTTTCGACAGGAGGTCCTTGACGCAGAGGCGGCGTGTAAACGCAGCCTGGCCGGCGGTCTAAAACCCAAACGCCGGCTTTTGCTATATCTGGGGAAAAAAGGCTTCAGCCATGAAGCGGCTGAAAAAGCCCTGGACAACCTGGAAAAAGACAGATATCTGGATGATAAAAGGTATGCGCTAAAAAGAATAAAAAGGAAGATGGGTACCGCGCCGGTTTCCTCCTCATATTTGAAGATGTGGCTTATTGAAAACGGAGTCGACGAAAAAGCGGCGGAAGCCGCCGTGGACGAATACGGGTTGGACGACAGGAAAACGGCCGTCAAACTTAAAGACAAAAAAATAAAATCAGGTGAAACCGATCCGGTTAAGATAGCGGCGCACCTTTCAAGAAAAGGTTTCGACAACAATCTTATCGCGGATCTACTGGGAACAGAGGTATTATGGAACAGGTGATGTTGATTTCTTTGGGTTGTCCGAAGAACACGGTGGACAGCGAAATCATAGCGGCTTTATTGGAAAACGAAGGGTTTTCGATGACAGGTGATGTTAAGGAAGCGGACGCGGTGGTTGTAAACACGTGCGCCTTCATACAGCCGGCTGTTGAAGAGGCCATATCGGTCATCCTTGAATATGCCGGTTTGAAGGCGGCGGGCGGGATAGAAAAGCTCGTTGTGGCGGGCTGTCTCACGGAAAGATATAAAGACAAGATAATTGAAGAGATCCCCGAAGTCGATTTTTGCATAGGGGTGGACGGAATAACCAAAATCGCCGATTTGCTGCGGGAGAATTTCACCGGTGTAAGCAGGAACGGATATCCCGAAGTTGATTTTTTGAATCTCCCCAGAAAGCTTTCCGACAGCGTAGGTACCGCTTATTTGAAAATTTCCGAGGGCTGCGACAACTTTTGCACCTATTGCATGATACCTTCGATAAGGGGCAGTCAGCGCAGCAGGACGATAGGGGACATCGAAAAAGAAGCGGCTTTGCTTTGTTCGCAAAACAATGTAAAGGAACTGATAATAGTTGCGCAGGACACAACCGCCTACGGGACGGACATATACGGCAAGCCGTCGCTTGTCAAACTGCTTGAGAGGCTTGTGGAGGTGGAAGACCTGGAATGGATACGCCTTCTATACTGTTATCCGGAACTGATAGACGACGAACTGGTGGATTTGATCGCCCGGGAGGAAAAAATCCTCAATTATATCGACATACCGCTGCAGCACGCATCTGATAATGTCCTCAAGCTCATGGGGCGTAAAGGCACATATGAAAACTACACGAAACTTATAAATAAACTCAGACATAAAATAGACAATATGGTTATAAGGACGACTTTCATAACTGGCTTTCCGGGTGAAACAAAAAAGGATTTCGACATATTGAAGAAGTTTGTAAAACAGAACCGGTTTGACCGTCTTGGTGTTTTCCCATATTACGATGAAGACAAGGTCCCGGCATACCGTCTTCCCGGCAAGGTCCCGGAAGCCGTAAAGCAGGCGAGGCGGGATGAAATAATGAAAATGCAAAATGCAATATCCAGGGAGATAAATGAGGCCCGGGTGGGATCCGTTTATGATATAATCATCACTAATGTCGCGGATGACGGTATTTTTTACGAGGGAAGGTCATATGCCGAAGCGCCGGAAATCGACGGAGTCGTATATGTGGCTTCCGAAAGGCAGCTTGAACCCGGTGAAATCGTAAAAGTAAAAATACTTGAAGCGCAGGATTATGACCTGATTGGAGTGGGACAAGATGACCCTGTCGAATAAAATAACCTTTGTGCGAATATCGCTCATCCCCGTATTTCTGGTGTTCGCCCTGCCGGCCGCCCCATGGTTTCCGGATTTTTTTGCGAATTTCATCGGTTCCGCAGGCCCTTTCATCGCAATAGCATTGTTCATCATTGCCGCGGTAACCGATATCCTTGACGGGAATCTGGCAAGGAAAAGAAACGAAGTCACAAACCTCGGGAAGTTCCTTGACCCCATAGCCGACAAACTGCTTGTTATATCGGCGCTGTTGGTTCTGATAATCAAATATGCCTTGTCCCCCTGGATTGTGATTATAATAATAGCCAGGGAGCTTATGGTGATGGGCATACGGATGATGGCTGCGGGCGAGGGCGTGGTGGTGGCGGCCAGTGTCTGGGGCAAGGTGAAAACCGTGGTCCAGATAATCGCGGTTATCGCCTTCCTTGCCAACGATATTGTTTCAATGGGTGTTCTGGACGACATCATAATGTATGCGGCGCTAGTCATAACCGTTTTTTCAGGTATCGATTATCTTATGAAAAACATGAAGTTCATTATCTCAAAAGGGGACTGACGTATACGGATTCAAGATGAAATGAAAGGCAGAAAATGATAACAACACAAGGTAACAGGACATTTGTCTTTTATATGGTGACCGGGATATACTGGTTTTCACTTTACACATACGGTTCGGTGCTTTCAAATCATGCGTCTTCCCTGGGGGCGGACGCGGCGATGGTGGGATTGATATCCGGTTCATATGGATTTGCCCAGATGATTCTCAGGCTCCCGACAGGAGTGCTGTCAGACGTAATAAAAAAAAGAAAAATATTCATCGGGATAGGAATGGTTTTTGCAATAATAAGCGGAATCGGACTCGGACTGGCGACAACGCCCCTGCAGATGTTGATTTTCAGGAGCATAGCCGGAATAAGCGTGTCCACATATATAGTTTTCCCGGGATACATGACCGAAACATACACCCATCTGGACAATCATACGGCAATAGGCAACATGACGGCTTCATCAAGAATTGGCAGAACCGGGGCCATTTTGGCAGGGGGGCTGCTTGCCCAGCTTTTCGGAGGAAGATGGGCTTTTCTTGCCGGGGGCATTGCCGCCGCTGTCTGCATAATCCCGTACCTATTGCTACCGGGGGACACATACGGCGACGGACATAAAACCCATAGAATCAAGGAACTGCTTTTGGTTATCAAAGACAGGGATTTGCTTTTTTCTTCAATAATAGCCATATTTTTTCAATTCGGCACATTCGCCGCAATATACACCTTTACCCCCATGCTTGCCAAAAGCCTTGGGGTGAATGAAGCCGGAATCGGGCTGCTTACAGCCATATTCACATTGGCGGGATCTTTCAGCTCAATGATTGGAGGCTCGTATTTGAGAAAAAAATTCGGCACGCAAAAAGTCGTGGCGACGGCATTCACATTGTCGGCTTTCCTTTTCCTGGCAATGCCTCATATAAAAAGTGTTCCGCTGTTGTTTCTATTGCAGTTCGCTGTAGGGTTTTCAATGGGTGTCATACTGCCGGCGATGATGGCACGGAGCATGAACAACATACCCACTGAAAAAAAGGGTACGGCCATGGGATATTTCCAGTCCATATACGGTATAGGCATAGTTGCCGGGCCTTATGTTGTCGGACTGGTCATCCGATATGGTAATATAAAGAAGGGCTACGCAGTGATATCGGCCATATGCATTGCGGCTGCGCTTTTGCTTATGCTCATCGACGGGAGAGGTGAAAAGGATGGACTGGAGAAATATAAAAAACGGATTTGAAATACCTGCGGGTCGATACTGTGACCAGCCCTATCTTGTTAAAACCGATGACGGGGCTTGGATATGCAGCCTGACAACAGGGGAAGGCGACGAGGGGCAGGAAGGCCAGCATGTAAAAATCCTCAGAAGCCCGGATATGGGCAAAACCTGGCGGCACGTATGCCGGATGGAAAAAAACGGGGCTCCGGAAAACTCCTATTCGGTCCTTTTAAAGACGGAATTCGGAAGAATCTACTGTTTCTACAACTACAATGCGGATAACATACGCGAAGTGAAAGCGAACGACCCTCCTTATGAAGGCGGCATATGCAGACGTGTCGACTCCCTCGGCAGCTATGTCTTCAGGTACAGCGACGACAACGGGTTTACCTGGTCCGACAAACGCAAAGAGGTTCCTGTGCGGAAATTCAAAATAGACCTGGAAAACCCGTACGGAGGCAGTATCTTGTTTTTTTGGAATGTAGGCAAGCCTTTCGTGCATGAAAACAAAGCATATCTTTCCATACACAAGGTAGGCGAACTGGGGGAGGGCTTTTTCGTAAAGAGTGAAGGGGTCCTGGTCAAAAGCGACAACATAATGACGGAAAGGGATGTCGATAAACTCAATTTTGAAACCCTTCCCGCGGGCGACGAGGGGATAAGGGGTCCTAAGGGGGGCGGCTTGGTTTCCGAGGAGCATAGTTATGCGGTGCTTGAAGACGGGACTTTTTTCACTGTTTTCCGGACGATAGACGGGCGACCGGCCTATTCATACAGCCGTGACGGCGGATACAGCTGGGAGCCTTCAAAATATATGCCTGTAAAACATCCCAGGGCGGCCAACTTCATATGGAAAACGGGAAAGAGGAGATATCTGTACTGGTTCCACAACCATGGGGGGAAGTGGTATGAGGGCAGGAACCCCGCCTGGTGCCTGGCGGCGTTTGAAAAACAAGGGCGAAACGGAAACGAGCTTGAATGGTCGCAGCCGGAGGTCCTCCTATATGATGAAAACCCTTCCGCCAGAATCAGTTATCCGGACCTGATATATGATAAAGGGGTGTTCCATGTAAGTGAAACCCAGAAACAAACAGCCAGGATACACAGGATCGACCCCGGTTTTATGGAAAAACTATATGACAGGGATGGACAAAAACAAATTGTTCAGGACGGCCTGATATATGATTCGGCTGAAAATCCGGAAGATTTTCCTTTTCCAAGGCTCATGTCCGATGGCGCATCCACGGGAAATTCAGGCGGTGACAAAGGTTTTAAAAAGGGTTTCACAATTGAATTCATGATCAATGGTTTTTTGGATTGTCCGAAAACCTTGATCGACTCCACCAGGCAGTCCGGGGAGGGTATATCGATTGAATACAAAAAAGAGGGCAGCCTGGGGTTTTCCATGTCCGACGGAAGGACGAAATCCTGTTGGGACAGCGACAAAGGGCGGTTAAACGGTGAGAGCGACCATGTTGCGGTCATTGTGGACGGGGGGCCTTCGATTATCAGTTTTGTCATAAACGGTGTTTTCAACGACGGCGGCGATGAAAGACAGTTCGGCTGGGGAAGATTTAATGCGAACATAACGGATATCGAAGGGGGAAAAGACATCCGGATCGATGAATCGATATCGGTGCTGAGGGTGTACGACAGGGCGCTGATGACCGTTGAAATATGTAAAAATCAAGCTGCGGGAAAATGATTTGGAAGGAGAAAACATGAATTATGCAATAGCGTGCGATCTGGAAGGAATAGGTGGAGTGGTGGGTTTTCCGGGCCAGGGCCTGGGAACAACCTCAAAGCAGTATGAATTCGCCATACGGCAGGCGGCAAGGGAGGTTAATTCCGCGGCTGCGGCATTGTTTGATTCCGGCGCGGACAATGTATATGTGTGGGACAATCACAACGGAAGCCTGAATCTTGATTACATGGAGCTGGACAAAAGGGTCGACATAGTTGCAGGGGTGGGGGCGAAACACCGCTGGCCGGGCCTTTACGATAAAAACATAGACGGGGTTCTTCTCATCGGGTACCACCCAATGGCGGATACATATGCGGGCATCCTATCCCACACCTGCAGTTCGGTGACATACCAATACATAAAACTCAACGGTAAAAGCGTAGGGGAAGTGGAGATAGATGCCATATGCGCGGCCAGACTGCTAAAGGCGCCGTTGATTGTCGTCGCAAGCGACGACAAAGGGGTGGCACAGGCCGAAAAAAGAATGCCGTGGATAAAAAGCGTTGTGACAAAAGAAGCCTTGGGCAGGAACCTTGCGGTGCTGAAGCATCCTTCAAGGGTTGTGGATGAGATATATGGCAAAGTCACCGAAGCCGTGGCTGAAATTGATAAGATGCAGCTGTTCGACATTTCGGATCCGGTTGATGTGGAGATGCGTTTCCTGCGTCTCGAAGATGCTGAAAAAGTCTACAAGAGTAAACGGCGGATGGTTGAAATGCCCGACCCGTTCACCGTTAAATTCACTGCGCAAAGTTTCCTTGAATTATATTAGGCGTTAAACAATAGAAAAACCGCCGGGGTTGATCAACCGGCGGTTTTTTTAGGGCTGTTGAACAACGTAGGACCAAGGCAATTTCAAGTTATTCGGCAAGCCCTGTTTCATGTTTCATGTTTCATGTCAGGATATTTGCTTCAAAAAGGTGTTCCTCGTCATATTCGCAGTCGTTGAAGGGAACCAGTCTGAATTTCAATGCTTTTTCCTCGAGTTTCAATTTGTACTTATCCAACGGCTCAGGGCCGCAGGAATGATTTCCCACACCGCTTTGGCCTGCGTCAATGTTTATACATATGCTTCCATCGGGTATCAGGTCCTTTTGATGTGTCGCCCGGTCGAGCTCATTTGATGTAAAATGCAATGCGCTTAATGGAACGGGTTTTTCCATTGCTATGAAAAGACCGTTGCCGTTTATGTCTTTAAAGGAGGCCCAGCGTGTATCCAGCTTATTTCCCGTTTCCTGCGGATACTCGTAAGGCTCGAACTGATCCGCGACATAGCCCTCGTATACGCCTGTCAAAGCGCTCTGTTTCCTGTCGACATAACTTTCATGAGGACCCCGCCCATACCATTTCATATAGTTCATGGATAGGGGGATTTTGAATTTGGAACCGATTCGCGGTATGTATTCGGTTGTTTCGGATAACGGGTCATAATGAATTGATACATCAACAATACCGCTTCCGTATATTATATATGACGTCTTGACACGGAACAGGGGTTTATTCCCCGTACAGGCCATGGTCTGACTCATATCCACCCTTGCGTAACCGTCATTGATTTCATATTCAAACTTTTCAACCCTTCCGTACATGCGGTCCAGACCCATGTTCTTCCATATGGCGCTCATGCGTGTTCTATCAGTGTCTATAGAAGCCCTGTGAAAGTTGGGTTCGATGCCCTGGTCAATAAGAGAGGTGCCTTTATAGAGCCAGTCTGTGACGATTCCGTTTAGTTTGTCGAAAACCATATAAAAGTCGCCTCCTATCAAACTTAAGAAACTTCCTTCATCCTCTGCTTCGATTTCACATTCATCGTTATCGATTTGAGCCAGGGAATATTCCATAGGGATTTCAATCTGGCTTTTGCACACTTCGAAGCCTTTTGCCGCATACAAAGTGTTTTCCGCCAGGGTGAAATAAAGGTTGACATGGTATTCGCCGGTGCCTTCCATTTCAAAAGGCAGCTCAAAGCGGGCGGTTTCGCCGGCGGGGATGTCGAGACGGAACGATGCAACCGAGTCCTCAAGATATCCGTTTTTATACAATTCAACAGTGCAGTCCAGATAATCAAGGGAGATAAAGGAGTTTGTGTTGGTGATTTCATAATAGCCCTCTTCCGTGTCGACTTTTGTTAAACGTGCCGGTTCCATCACTTTTTTAAGCTCTATCAGTGATGTGTGAGGTGTCCTGTCCGGGTAGTTCAGCCCGTCCATGCAGTAATTCCAGTCGTTGGGATAATCACCGAAGTCGCC
>CAZWVS010000021.1:0-17600 GCA_964636935.1 uncultured Clostridiaceae bacterium | reverse complement strand
GATATCGTAATCGAAAACAATTCCCGAATCGATTATGTTTCCGGCCGACGATATTTTAAAAAGGCGGTGAAGGCCGGAACCGTCTATTTCCGTTTCCATGCTTTTCAAAAGATTTGCCGCAAGCGCATTGGATTCGTTCTTTTCCCTTGTGAAAGGGTCTGTAGTCCTGCAGATTTCATATGTTTTTTTAATTACAAGAGTCGAGTTGAAACACGGAGTCCGATTCGGATCAAGATCCTTGATCAGGTCCATGAGCCCGAACAGGATTTCGGGATGTTTTTCTTCCGGGACACCGGCGTTTTTCATACAGTTGTGCGCCTGTCTCAAATAACAATAAATGCAGTCGGGTGTTGATTTCATCTAAGCGGGGCCTTTCTGTTGACATACTCAAGATATATGGAATTTGAAAGCGTATATATGAACAGGGAAACAAGGAATGCCGAACCGGCCAACCGGCCGAAAGCGGAAAGGTCCATTGTGAATATGGAAACCGGTTCGGCCGCCTCGATATAAAAGGCGAATGCAAGCGGTATGACCGGAATCACGGTCAAAATCGAAACCACCAATGATCTATAGCGGGAGGACGTCTTGTTCAATACGAATATATATATACCCAGCAATAAGAAATAAAGTAGCCCCGCCGCTGTCGAAACAAGCATCATCGGTTCAAAAGCGGGATTACCCATAAAATAGCCGCTTACGGACAGCAGTATGAAAAAAACGAAATGGAGGAGATAAAGCACCGCTTTGAAACCCGCCTTCAATTCCTTTATGACACCGAGTCCGAAGATGCATAACAGGAACGGCAGCACGACCGTTGCAATCCCCGTTTCAACAGGAAGCCTTTGTCCAAGGGATCCATTGATGAAATCATAAACGGCAACGCCGGATCCCATTGAATAGAAAAAAAGGATTATTGATGAAACAATCGCCGCAAAACCGAAATATGCGAATGGGAAAGATTTCTTTTTCTTATGTGCCGACATATAAAGACTCATTTGACACTCCGTCCTAAAATCCAATAATAATCCGGGTCATGTACCTGAAACCGGATAGCGGGAGTTGTTTTCATGCACACGGCTGTTGCATATGTCAAATCCGAAGCCATGTGTCATTCAGCCGTTCCCGAACAATGATAATATATCACAGGAAAGGTGCATTATCCATATCGGAGAACAGGTTGACGCTAAAAATCATTTCATATCACCCGGAAAGCCCCGCTGTGTTATAATTTCCATATGAGAGACTTCACACACCTGCATGTTCATACGGAATACAGCCTGCTCGACGGAGCCACGCGCATAGACGGACTGGTCTCGAAAGCCGCGCAACTGGGCATGGGTTCGGTTGCTGTTACCGACCACGGCGTCATGTACGGGATAGTGGATTTTTACAAAGCTGCAAAAGCAAAAGGGATAAAACCTATTCTCGGTTGCGAGATATACACGGCTTCAAGAAGCCGTTTCGACAAAGAGCATCAATACGACAACGAACCCGGTCATCTGGTGCTTCTTGCAAAAAACAATTCAGGCTATGCCAATCTTATGAAAATCGTATCCAAGGCCCATTTGGAAGGTTTTTACTATAAACCGAGGGCGGATTTCGAATTGCTCGAAAAATATTCCGACGGCCTCATAGCGCTAAGCGCATGCCTTGCAGGGGACATACCGAGGATGATTGTGGAAGGCAACAGGCAGGGGGCCCTTGAGACGGCTCTGAAACTGTCGAAGATATTCGGCGAAGGCAATTTCTATCTGGAGCTTCAGCGGCACGGCATAGACAACCAGAACATAGCCAACCAGGGTTTAATCGGGATTTCCCGTGAAACGGGCATACCGCTGGTCGCCACGAACGATGTCCATTATCTAAACAAAAGCGACTCCAAGGCCCATGATGTGCTTTTATGCATCCAGACGGGCAAAACAGTGGGCGATCCTTCAAGGATGCGTTTTGAAACCGATGAATTCTATCTGAAATCAGGGGATGAGATGGAGGAGTTGTTCCCGGAATTCGATTCCGCTCTTGACAACACCAATGAAATCGCGTCAAGATGCAATGTGGAGCTTGATCTCGGAAGCAGGCACCTGCCGGCTTTCCATCTTGAAAACGAACCCGACCACTATAAATTCCTCCGCGAAAAGGTCATGAAAGGCCTTGCTGAACGATACGGCGACAATATCGACGATGAAATCGCACAAAGGATGGAATTCGAGCTGGGCGTAATAAAATCAATGGATTATACCGATTACTTCCTCATAGTCGCCGACTTCATAGACTATGCGAAAAGAAACAACATAATGGTGGGGCCGGGAAGGGGGTCGGCCGCCGGCAGCATTGTTTCGTATTGCCTGGGGATAACAAATATCGACCCCATAAAATACGACCTGCTTTTCGAAAGGTTTCTAAACCCGGACAGGATTTCCATGCCGGACATCGACATTGATTTTTGTTATGAAAGAAGACAAGATGTAATAAACTACGTAACGGAAAAATACGGGAAAGACAAGGTTTGCCAGATAATAACCTTCGGGACCATGGCAGCGAGGGCGGCGATAAGGGATGTGGGCAGGGCGCTGGACATATCATACGCGCGCACGGACACGGTTGCGAAAATGATCCCTCATCAGCCCGACATGACCATAAGGAAAGCACTTGATGTCAATAGGGACCTTAAAAACCTTTATGATGAAAATGAACAGATAAAAGAGCTTGTCGATACGGCAATGCTTCTTGAAGGAATTTCAAGACACGCCTCCACTCATGCGGCGGGTGTTGTAATTACAAGACGCAGTGTCGATGAATACGTACCCTTGCAAAAAAACGAGGAATCCGTCGTGACCCAGTACACAATGGAAAAGCTGGAGGACCTGGGATTGTTGAAAATGGATTTTCTGGGCCTAAGGACACTTACCGTTATTCAGGATTGCGTGAATTTCATCAAGGAAAAGACAGGGAAACAAGTCGATATTGAAAAAATCGGATTTGATGACGACCGGGTTTTCAAATTGATTTCAAGCGGAAGCACCGCCGGCGTATTCCAGCTTGAAAGCCCCGGAATGACGAATTTCATGAAAGAGCTGCAGCCCGGGAACCTTGAAGACATAATAGCCGGTATATCCCTTTTTAGGCCCGGCCCAATGGAACAGATACCAAGATATCTGCTGTACAGGAAAAACCCCGACAAAGTGCGGTATCACCATGAACTTCTAAAACCTGTGCTCGATGTAACATACGGCTGTATGATTTATCAGGAACAGGTCATGCGGATTGTCCAGGACCTCGGCGGATACACTCTGGCGGGCGCCGACCAGGTCCGGAGAATAATGTCCAAAAAGAAAAAGAAGCAAATGGAAAAAGAAAGGATCAAATTCCTGGAAGGCGCGTCGAAAAGGAACATATCGAAAGAAACCGCTTCAATCATATTCGATGAAATGATGGATTTCGCTTCATATGCCTTCAACAAGTCGCATGCCGCTTCATATGCGGTCATAGCCTATCAGACCGCGTATCTTAAAGCACATCATCCTGTGGAATTCATGGCGGCGACATTAAACAGCTTCATTAATTCAAGCGACAGGATATCAATATACATAATGGAATGCAGGAAGCTGGGAATCGATGTATACCCGCCTCACATAAATAAAGCAAAATCGGGGTTCAGTGTTGAAAACGGCAACATAAGGTATGGTTTCGCCGCCGTGAAAAACGTAGGCAGAAAAGCTTCCGGTGCAATTGCCGCCGAGAGGGAGGAGGGTGGGGGATATCAGAACTTCTCCGATTTCTGCAAAAGGAACATAAACGGCAACGTAAATAAAAAATGTGTTGAAAGCCTTATAAAATGCGGCGCTTTCGACGGTTTGGGGCAAAACAGGAGGCAGCTGGCGGCTTCATATGAAAGCATACTGGATTCGATAGCCAAAGAAAAGAGAGGCAACATAGAGGGACAGGTCAATCTTTTCGACACCGGCATAGTATCCGAAACCGTCAGCGACTATTCATATCCCGACATCCCCGAATTCGACAGCCAGCGTCTTTTAAAAATGGAAAAAGAATTACTGGGAATCTATATAAGCGGAAATCCGCTGGATGAATATACGGAATTCATAGAAAACAATGCGACATTTTTTAGCCGCGACAAGCTTTTGACGGATGACGGGGAATCAATGGTCGAACCTTCCAATTACGACGGCAAGCATGTCATTTGCGCCGGCATAATCAAAAACATCACGAAAAAAATCACAAAAAACAACAATATGATGGCTTTTGTAGAACTCGAGGACATATACGGCTCACTTGAACTAATAGTTTTCCCGACGGTTTTCGAAAGATATGCCTCCTTGGTAAACGAAGATGCAAAAATCACGGTCAAAGGCCGTTTGAGCATACGCGAGGACGAGGAAATCAAGGTCATATGCGAGGATGTTCAGCCTCTTAAAAACATTTCGACAACTGAAAGCCCAAACGGGGATAAGAGGCGGAAACCGGATTCCGCCCGTGTCTACGTAAATGCAAATGAAGTGGATTCCGATAGGCTCCATGCATTTCTCGCCTATTTCGGAGGCGGCGGGACAACGGTCATTCTCAGAAAGAGTGAAAACGGAATGAAATATGAGAAAAAACTGGACGGCGAAAATTCCATCAGTCTAGACAAAGAACTCATAAACGAACTTAAGCTTCTGGCCGGACCTGAAAACATATTCATAAAAATGCCTTGATTTTTCGTTATATGTTATATTATATTCTACAGGAGGGTTTTCAATGAATGGATACGGACGCGGTGGTTTATAATGATTGAATCAGGTTATGATTCTGTTTACACCACATACAGCCGCAGCAAGGCTATGAAAGCCATGGCCTTGATGAAGGATGCGGGCATCGGTTTTGTTTATAAGACATCGGCCGAAACATCCTCCGACGACGTGCTTCATGAGATCAGGGTCAGGGAAGAGGACATCTCTTTGGCACAGGAGGTTGTAATCGGCATGGAAACAAGGGAAAGGGAGTAGTTGAATTGATAAATGAAAGTAAAAATATAGGCGTTTTAACCAGCGGAGGCGACGCTCCGGGCATGAATGCGGCAATAAGGGCGGTCGTAAGGACGGGTAATTATTACGGACATGAAGTCTACGGGGTTTACCGTGGATTTGAAGGTCTTATCAACGGCGATATAAAAAAACTCAGCCCCCGGGATGTCTCGGGAATACTTCAAGAGGGTGGCACCGTCCTGAAAACAGCCAGATCCAACAGGTTTTTGAAGAAGAATTCATAAAAAAGGCACGCGAGGTATGCAAGGTTTTCAAATTGGATGTAATTGTTGTCATAGGGGGCGACGGATCTTTTCGCGGCGCATCGGACCTTTCAAAACAGGACATGCCCGTAATATGCATTCCCGGAACCATCGACAACGACATCGGCTGTACGGAATATACGATAGGTTACGACACTGCGCTTAACACTGTCATGGATTCGATCGACAAGGTCAGGGATACCGCGTATTCCCATGAGAGGTGCACCGTGATAGAAGTCATGGGCCGCGATGCGGGATTCATAGCAGTCAACGACGGGATGGCGGGAGGCGCCGACGTCATACTCATTCCGGAAGCCCGGTACGATCTGCATGAAGATGTTATCAAACCGATACTTGAATGCCGCAACAGGGGCAAGAAGGATTATTGTGTAATAGTCGCCGAAGGAGTCGGAAGGGCTTTGGAAATAGCCGACCAAATAACGGAACTGACAGGCATCATTTCACGCGGCACCATTCTCGGTTATGTGCAAAGAGGGGGGAGCCCTACCGCCCATGACAGGATAATGGCGAGCAAAATGGGCGTGAAGGCCGTAGAGCTTGTAAATGAAGGGAATCTCAATAAGGTCATATGCCTCAAGGATAACAAAATAACCGCCATTGACATCGAAGAGGCCCTTGAAATGAAAAAGGAACTTGACCTTAATTTGCTTAAAATAGCTAAAATCATTTCAATATAAGAGGTGCGCCGCATGAAAAAACACATACCCAACATAATCACTTTTTCAAGGATCCTCATAATACCCGTATTCATTTATTTCATGCTTGAGGAAAAGAATTTCATCGCCGGCATATTGTTTGCGGCAGCCGCCTTTTCCGACCTTCTCGACGGCTTCCTGGCCAGAAGATGGGATGCGGTGTCGAACTTCGGCAAACTGGCGGATCCGATCGCCGATAAGGCCATGTCGATTTCATCGCTTTTGATCCTTTGCATATTAGGGCGTCTCCACTATGCGTTCATCATAGTTCTGGCGATAAAGGAAAGCGCCATGGTCATCGGAAGCGCCATCCTTTATTTTAAAAAGATTGTGGTATACGCCGTATGGTTCGGGAAAGCCGCCACATTGGTTCTAAACTGTTCCATAGCGGCCATACTGTTTTTCAATCTTTCGAATATCGCTGTAAATGTGCTGGTCGGGTTTGCAATGTTTGTGGAAATCGCGGCACTGGCAATGTATGTGAGAAGATACTTCCAGCTTAAGGCGCAGGCCGAAGCCGAGGGGAAAAAGGCCTGATGATCGGATATGTGAAAGTATACAAACCCGAGCTTAAATTGAAAGAACTCACGGTTTACAACGCATATTACTGCGGAATCTGCGAAGCCCTTGGCAAACGGTACGGTCTGCTTTACAGAAATGTTTTAAATTATGACGCAGTCTTTCTTGCAATGTCGGCAGACTGCCTCAACGGGGCAGGCCGCGAAACGGAAACCTTCAGATGCGCCCTGCATCCTTTTAAGAAAAAACCGCGCTGCATGCCTTCTGAATCGATGGATAAAGCAGCCGACATAACGGTTTTTCTAACTTATCACAAGCTTCTTGACAATAAAAACGACGAGAATTCCTTCTGGTCCGGCATAGGGGCTTATTTAATGAAAAGCAGTTTTTTAAAGGCCGGGGACAGGCTCGGCGATACTTCATCCAAAGTTGAATCCGCCCTTAAAAGACTGCATGGAATGGAAAAAGCCGGTTCCCGCGACATAGACTCCGTTTCAGACTGCTACGCGTCAATAATCAGCAACCTGCTCGCAAAAATGGTTAAAACCGGAGACAACGATGTCGAGGCGGCGAAATGGATCGGATACAACATCGGAAAATGGGTTTATATCCTCGACGCGGTCGACGATATCGAAGAAGACCTGTCGAGCGGGGCCTACAACCCCGTACTGAAACGATTTCCGATTGAAAGGGACGAGCAAGTCAAAGACTATATAAAAAGAACCGGCGAAAAGCTTTCCTTCATATTGTTTTCATGCCTCGACCAGGCATCAACGGCTTTTGACCTGATTGATAAAAAAGTCAATTCAGGTATAATTAGAAACATATTGTATGAAGGAATGTACAATGTGACGCATAAAATATTAAACGGAGAACATCCCGATGGCAGTAAAGAACCCTTATGAGGTCCTGGGAGTAAAAAGGACGGCCTCTGACGAAGAAATTAAAAAAGCATATAAGGACCTGGTGAAGAAATACCATCCCGACAGATTTTCAGACAATCCGCTAAAGGATCTCGCCGACGAAAAACTCCGGGAGATCAACCATGCATATGACACCATACAAAATGAAAGATCCTCAAGGGGCAGGGGAGGGTACGGATCTTCATCCGATTATTCAAGCTACTCCCGAGGTACAACGGATTTCGCCTCTGTGAGGGAGAACATAAGCAAAAGGAATTTTCAAACGGCTGAAAAAATCCTGCGCGAATCCTCAAACAGGAACGCCGAATGGCACTATTTGCGCGGTGTCGTCTATATGAACACAGGTTTTTACGATCAGGCATATTCATATATTGAAAAAGCGGTTTCCATGGATCCCGGCAATTCGGAATATGTGAATGTTCTCAATCAGCTCAGGAACCGCACCGGTGCTTACAGGACAAACGTTTATAACCGGGGCTACGGATCCGCGGGCGACGACCTTTGCCGAATTTGCTCATGTCTGGCATGCACCGATTGCTGCTGCGAATGCTTTGGCGGTGATTGCATTGCATGCTGCTGACGATGATATCAGGTCCGTTGCCGCCGGCGGTGTCCTGCTGGCCCTGCTGATCGGCCTTTTATATCTTAAGACCGTACTGCCTGTATTAGATATATCCATATATGTTTTAATATCGTTTTTTCCCGGAATCATCCTTATTGAGACAGATTGCAGATACGCATGGATATTTTTTGCTGCATCCTCTTTATTAAGCCTTATTCTCCCGGTCAATAAGCTTTCGTTTTTACTATACTATACTTTTTTCGGCTATTACGGGATTGTGAAATATCATTTGGAGACCCTTAAGCCCCCGTTGCTTGTATTTACAATCAAGGCCGTTATTGCAGTGGGTGCCTTTTCAGTTAATTACTATTTCGCTTCATTGTTCCTTCCTTCGTACCTCGCCGGCGGCATGCCTTTTTACATACTTGCAGGAATTGCATGCGCCTTTCTTTTTATATATGATTATGTATATACTTTGGCAATGGTTTTTTACAACAACCGTATTAAAAAACTCAAAGGGAATTAAAAGGGTGGCAAGATGAAACAAAACAAGGACAAACAACCCAATATATTATGGATCATGTGTGAAGACATCGGTCCGCATTTGGGTTGTTACGGGGATTCATATGCAAAGACACCCAATCTCGACAGGCTTGCAAAGAGAGGGATGTATTATAAAACCGCCTGGTCGAACGCTCCGGTTTGCGCACCGGCGAGGACATGCATAATAAGCGGTGTGAATCCTCCTTCAAGCGGAAGCGAACATATGAGGAGCATGGTGCCGTATCCGGAATCTTTCAAGCTTTATCCTGAGTTTTTGAGAGACAAGGGATATTACTGCACAAACAACGCCAAGGAAGATTTCAATATTGCAAAGAACAGGCGGATATGGGATGAATCATCCAATGAAGCCCACTGGAAAAACAGGGGAGGCGGTCAACCGTTTTATTCCGTATTCAACCTGGGGCAGTCGCATGAAGAGGCTATAAGGGCAAGGGAGCATGAATTTGTGCATGACCCGGATAAGGCGACGCTTCCTTCTTACTATCCCGACACACCCGTGGTCAGGGAGGATTGGGCGCATTACTATTCAAGTATCACTTCCATGGACAAGGCTGCCGGCAGACTGCTTGACGAGGTCGAGGAAGCCGGATTAATGGAAGACACAATAATATTCTTCTTCGGGGACCATGGATCGGGAATGCCCAGGCACAAGCGGACCTGTCACGATTCCGGACTAAGGGTGCCTTTGGTGATTTATGTCCCTGAGAAATACCGACACCTTGCTCCGGCTGAATACGAGGCGGGCGGGGCATCCGAAAGGATGGTCGGTTTTGTCGATTTGGCGCCTACAATCCTAAGCATTATCGGAACCAGACCCGCAGAATATTTTCAAGGGCATGCATTCATGGGGATGCACGAAGAAAAACCACAGGACTATTTATATGGCTACAGAGGCCGGATGGATGCATCATACGACCTCGTAAGGGCGGTGAGAAACGAACGCTACATCTATATCCGCAATTTCATGCCGCATTTGCCGTTGGGCCAATACGTACGCTATATGTTCTTAACAAATACCACACGGATATGGAAAGAATCATATGACAAGGGTGAACTGAATGAAGCCCGGTCACGATTCTGGGAAGCTCCAAGGGACCCGGAGGAGCTTTATGATTTGTGGAGCGACCCTTATGAAGTGAACAACCTGGCCCTTTCCGCCGGATACGATGACATGCTTGATGAAATGCGCAATGTCCTTGAAAAATGGCAGATCGACATCAGGGATGTCGATTTGCTTCCGGAGCCTGAAATGCATAGACGTTCGGAAGGAAGCACTCCATATGAAATGGGGCATGACAGTGAAAAATATCCTGTCGAGAAGATATTGAGAACCGCCGGAGAAGCAGGCATGCTAAAAGAAAATGCGCTTCCACGCCTTATAGATGCGCTTGACGACCCGGACAGCGGGGTTCGCTACTGGGGGGCCATGGGCCTGGTTATGAGAGGCGGAAAGGCTATCAGGGAAGCGGGAAACAAGCTGGTTGAAAGACTGCGGGATGTATCGCCAAGTGTGAGAATGGCGGCGGCCGAGGCATTGATTTCATGCGGAAATGAGTATGACGCAAACAAATCCATGGAAGTATTGTCGGACTGCGCAAACATTAGGAAACATGATGCATGGACCAGTATATATGCACTTAACATTTTATATAATATCAGCAGCGAACAGCAGGTTCAAAAGCAGGTATCCGATTTACCCGTACCGGAAAAAAGCATGGGGTCAAGGGGGCCGAACTATATCGTGAGACTAATTGAACAAATACTTGAAAAAAGCAATTGAAAGAGCAGGCTGCAAATATAAAGCAACATGATCAGCCCATACAAGTGCCAAAGGCACTGTGTAAATATATTTACAAGGAGAAGCAACATGTATAAATCAGGTTTGGTCTCCATCAGTTTCAGACAGATGGATGTAGAACAAATAATAGAAATCGTATCACAGGCGGGACTCGACGCAATCGAGTGGGGCGGCGATGTGCACGTCCCCCACGGGGATTTGAAAAAAGCCGAAACCGTTCATGACATTTGCAGTGAAAAGGGCATATCATGCCCTTCATACGGAAGCTACTACCGGGCGGGGGCGAGCCCGGCGGAGTTATTCGACGGAGTCCTTAAATGCGCTGAAATTTTAAAAAGCGACATAATCAGGGTGTGGGCCGGGGAGAAGGCAAGCGGCGAAGCTGACAATGATTATTTCAAACGGGTCGAAAAAGATCTAAAAAGAATCTGTAAAATCTCTGCGGACAAAGGGGTTTCAATCGGTTTGGAGTTCCATAAAAACACTTTGACAGATGACGCCCGTGTTGCAAAAAGGCTTATTGATTCAGTGAACGAAAAAAATCTGTCTACTTACTGGCAGCCTCCGGTGGACAGGAAAACCGGCGACAACCTTGACGACATTGATTTATTAAAGGGGCATATATCCAATGTACATGTATTTACATGGCAGGGGAGTGAAAGGAATGCGCTTGAGAGCGGCTATTCAAAATGGGTGAAGTATCTAAAGCACATCGACGATGAATATATTCACTACTGCCTGCTCGAATTTGTAATGAATGACAGCGCGGAACAATTTAAAAACGACGCGGCTGTCTTGAAAAGATTATTGAAAGACTTTAACAATGAATCAAAAATATCTTAAGACCCTTGAATATCACAAAATATTGGATATATTGAAAAAATATGTCCAGTCCGAATGTTGTATTCAAATAATAGATGACATGACCCCTTCAACGGACTTCGAATCTGTTTATTCCTCCCTCGAAGACACGAAAGACGCTTTAAGCCTGGTCACAAGAAAAGGAACGCCCCCGCTTGGCGGCATAAAGGATGTCAGGCCTATCTGCAAACGCCTTTCAAAAGGCGCCGACCTCAATAATACCGAATTGATTACCATAAGGGACAACTTATATATTGCGGGGAGAAATAAAAGATATCTATATGAAAAAAATGAGGATTTCTACAATGAATCTCTTCGGATAAGGAAAAAATTGGAGAATCTTTACGAAAACAAGTCTCTGGAAAGCGAAATCCAGAGATGCATCCTGAGTGAAGATGAAATTGCGGATGACGCAAGCAAAACGCTTTCAAATATCAGGAGGACGATCCTGAATAAGCAGCAATTCATAAAAAACAAGTTGAACGACTACATTAGAAGCTCAAAATACAGCAAATACATACAGGATGCCGTTGTAACCATCAGGAACGACAGATACGTCATACCCATAAAACAGGAGCATAGGGGGGCCATAAAAGGCCTTTTGCACGACACTTCGTCAAGCGGCTCGACTTTATACATCGAACCCATGGATATTGTAAATGCTAACAATGACATTCAGCAACTTAAAAATGACGAAAAAAAAGAGATTGAACTGATATTGGCGGGGCTTTCGGACATTGCCCGCGAGTGTATAGGGGGATTTGAAACAAATTTCGATCTCCTCACCTTTGCTGATATTGTTTTTGCCAAGGCATCGATGGCGCTCAATGAAAATTACACCATTCCACGCATCAACAATGACAAATATATAAGGCTTGTGAAGGCCAGGCACCCTTTGATAGATAAAAACGAAGTGGTGCCGATCGACTTCCATATAGGGGAGGAGTTCGACACCCTTGTAATTACAGGCCCGAACACCGGTGGCAAGACAGTTTCATTAAAAACAGTGGGGCTTCTCACGCTCATGATGCAGTCGGGCATGGGAGTGCCCGCCTCCGACGGCACCGAGATGGCCGTATTTTCAAAAATATATGCTGATATCGGTGACGAACAGAGCATTGAACAGAGTTTAAGCACTTTTTCATCACACATGCAGAACATAATATCCATATTGAAAGACTGCGACAAGGATTCGCTGGTGCTGCTTGACGAACTCGGAGCCGGCACGGATCCGTCCGAGGGTTCCGCGTTGGCCCTTGCGATCCTGGAGAAATTGATGGCTGAAAAATGCACCACGGTCGCCACCACGCATTATCAACAGATTAAAATATACGCTTCCGCAACAGGGGGCATTGAAAACGCCAGCTGCGAATTCGATGTAAGGACCCTTAGCCCCACATATAAGCTTTTGATCGGCATCCCGGGTAAAAGCAACGCCTTGTATATATCCAGAAGACTGGGACTGTCTCAGGACATCATTAAAAATGCGGGCGGGTTCATAGACGGGGACACCCTTGATTACGAAGATGTCATACTATCCCTTGAAAAAAACAGACAACGCATTGAAAAAGAAAAAATCAAGGCGTTGAACAGGACGAAAAAAGCCAATGAAATGAAATCCGAGCTGGAAAAAAAACTTGCGTCAATCGAACACGAAAAGAAAAGGATACTGGAAAAAGCAAAAAAAGACGCCCAAAACATACTTAGACAAAGCAAACAGGAGGCGGATGAGTTCCTAAAACAACTGGATGAAATGAAAAGAACCTCCCAAGGTGGAATCAACGCCAGGGATGAAGCGGACTTCAAAAGGGGATATAAGGCGGTTTTCGAAAAAAACAAACAATCCGATGAAAAAGAGATAGACGGTTTGAAAAATACAACAAATTCACCTGTAGTTACAAGTGTGTTACCGGGTGACGATGTCAGAATCATGGATATCAACCAACCCGCTGTCGTTTTGGAAGAACCGGACAAGAACAACGAAGTGCTTGTTCAGGCGGGCATAATGAAAATAAAAGTGAATATTTCAAATCTGGCTTATGATGACAGCAGAAAAAACGCAAACAAAAAGAAATATAACACCTATAATGTCAATAGGAACCAAAAAGTTGAAACAGAGCTTGATATACGCGGGATGGCTTCAGATGAAATAGACATGATGGTGGGCAAATTCATCGATAACGCCCTCATACATTCGCTGGAGGAAGTCTATATCATACACGGGAAGGGGACGGGCAGGCTTAGAAAAGCCGTTCATGACATCTTAAAAGCCAATCCTAGGGTTGTTTCATACCGTCTCGGCAAATACGGTGAAGGTGAAGATGGCGTGACTGTTGCAAAACTAAAATAACAAAACTGTAGGAATCTTCGATGATTTTCGGCTTGAATTCGATGTTTATTTCGTATACTATGAATATACGGGGAGTGCTGAATCTCAAAGCATTTAAATTCGGCAGCGGTTGCAGCAGTATATGCTTTAAAAAAAACGACATATGTCAAATTTGAGCATACATAACCCCATATATGATTAAAGGACGGTGAGAAATCGTGGATGTTCCGTTATGCGAACGGCATTATAATAATAGAAGGCATTAGGACACGGTTTTTCAGACTGCGTCCTATGCACGGGAGGCAGTCATGACTTTAAAAGAACAGATTACGGATCTTTTGGAACAAAAAAAGTTTACTGAAGTACATGGTTTGATACTGGATATGAATTCTGCGGATATCGCTGAATTTCTTAACGAAATTCCGGAAGAACAGATGCTGTATTTGTTCAGGCTACTTCCAAAAGACATTTCGGCGGAGGTCTTTTCCGAACTGGAAATCGACATGCAGGAGTATATAATAAACTTCATCACCGATGCCGAGATACAAAAACTCATAGATAACCTGTACATGGACGACACCGTGGACCTTCTGGAAGAACTTCCGGCAAACGTGGTGAAAAAAATTATAAAAAACACCAATCGCGACAAAAGGACCATAATAAATCAGTTTCTAAATTATCCCGAAGACAGCGCCGGAAGCATAATGACCATAGAATACATGGACTTGAAAAAGGAAATGACCGTGGATCAGGCCATTTCACGAATTAAAAAACTAGGTGTTCGAAAAGAGACTGTAAATACATGTTATGTGACCGGTCCGAACAGGATTCTGGAGGGCGAGGTCACTCTAAAAACACTGGTTCTGGAAGAAAATGAAAAAATCATCGCCGACATAATGATGCCTCAGGACGATTTGATATACATTCCCACGACAATGGATGTCGAAGAAGTAGCATATATATTCCGTAAATACGATGCTCTGAGCCTTCCGGTTGTGGACCAGGAAAAACGGCTTGTGGGAATCATAACAGTCGACGACGTACTTGACATCGTACAGGAAGAAGCCAGTGAAGACATAGAAAAGATGGCTGCCATACTGCCGCTTGAAGGTGAATATCTGAAGGCGTCGGTTTTCAAAATGGCAAGAAAGAGATTCCTTTGGTTGATGGTGCTGATGATAACTGCCACGTTCACACAGGCCATAATAAGGAATTATGAAGCCGTGTTGTCCACATACGTCATATTGACGGCTTACATACCCATGCTGATGGGAACGGGAGGAAATGCGGGCAGCCAGGCAAGCACGCTGATCATAAGGGGTCTTGCGCTCGGTGATGTCAAAATGAAGGATTTTTTGATGATAATCTGGAAAGAGGCCCGTGTATCTTTAATAGTGGGAATTTTCCTAGCGGTTGTAAACTTTATTAAAATGTATCTAATCGACAGACCCGATAATATCTTCATAAGCGTGGCTGTGAGCCTGAGTCTGATATTCACGGTATTCACTGCGAAGATCGTCGGCGGATGTCTTCCCATAATCGCTAAAAAGTTGAATCTCGACCCGGCTATTATGGCGGCGCCGTTGATCACCACGATAGTGGATGCCGTGACGGTTTTCATTTATTTCAACATAGCGATGAAATTGCTTGCGTTATAGAAAAACAACAAAAAGGACCGGAATAAGTGAAAAAGCCTGTTTTCAGGCTTTACCGCTCCTCTAATTTAGACAAAATTTTTATTTTGTCTAAATGCTTGCAATTGATTTATTCAAGCGAACAGCTCTTCCCTGATGGCTTTTATGCACATATCAACATTCTCCGGTTTCCCAAGATGATATCCCTGCATGTATTTTATTCCTATGTCCCTGAAAGTGTCATACTGCAGTTTTGTTTCCACGCCTTCGCAGAAAAGTTTTATGTCCATATAGTCGGCCAGGGTTTTTAAATTGATTATTATCTGTTTCTGCACGTCTATGTCCTGTATCTTATTATGCATTTTGTTTATCTTGATGATATCCGGCTGTATCTTATCGAGTATGGACATCAGCGCGAACTTATACCCGAAATCATGAATCGCTATCTTGTATCCGCTCTCTTTTAATTCTTTTAGCCGTTCTATTTCAATATGTGAGATGTTTTGCACCAGCTCTTCGGACAATTCAAAGAAAAGCCTCTTGTGATTGATACCGTTTTTTTCCATCTCCCTGTTTATAAATGGTATGAAATCGGGATCGTCCAGTTGAAACAGGGACAAATTAACGGAAAAATTCATCTTTTTTATATCGTTATCCCTGAATTTCCTCATTATCAGACCCATTTCCTTAATGACCCACTTCCCTATTTCCGTTATCAAACCCGTTTCTTCAGCAAGCGTGATGAATTCCGCGGGATATATGGTCCCTTTTTTCGGATGATTCCATCTTATAAAGGCCTCGAAAATGATTACATGTGACATGTTAACATTGTATATTGGTTGTAAATACATCTCGAACTCATTGTTTTCAAGCGCATTCTGCAATTCCAGATACATATTGTGCCTGTCAATCAGATTATATTTCATTTCATTGTTATAAAGCACAAAACGCGCCTTCCCCTGTACTTTCGCCTTGTACATCGCTATGTCGGCGCTTGAGAGTATGGCCGTCCTGTTTATGCCGTGTTCCGGATAAAATGCGGTGCCGATGCTTGCGCTTAGATATATTATGTTTTTATTTATGCTAAACGGGTGCTTTAAAGTGTCCGTTAGTTTCTTGGCCAGCTTTATCGCTTCCTGATAATCGTCGATATCATTCATCACCAGTATGAATTCATCGCCCGACTGCCTCCCGAGCACAGCGTTTTCCGGGAGGACGGTTTTTATCTTGGCGGCTATTTTCTGTATCAGCTCGTCACCGGTTTCATGACCGTATATGTCATTTACACGCTTGAAGTCGTCAAGGTCTATGAACATGACCGCGCCCTTTTCGTATTTCAACATGCGGTTCACTATCTTATCCATTCCCCTTCTATTGGGCAGGCCGGTGAGCGAATCATGGGTGACGGATTGCATAAGGTCGTCTTCCGTGGCTTTTCTGGCTTCTATGTCATTCAAATACATGCATACGCGGCCTTTGTCTTCGGATTGATAATAGCTTTGCATTATTTCATAATTCCTGGCTTTTCCGTCAAGCTGCATCAGGAAGGTGTCGTATTTATTCCCCTTTGCTTTTTGAAGCCAGTTCCATTCATCGTGCCATTTATGGCGTGTGAGTTCTATGAATATGTCGAAAATATTCGTTTTTCCGGGTTCGTAATCGTGGTTGGAACAAAACAGCCTATTCGCATAGACTATCTCTCCTCTTTTATCGACTTCGATGAATTCTATGTTCGCATTTTCTATCGCCTTATCCGTCATGCAGCGAACCCCCCTGCTGGAATGGATTAATAATAACATATAAAATTATCTTTTACAATTTCAAAAAATACTATATAATAAATAAAAATGAAAGGTGCCGGGTTGTGAAAAAGATACTTGTACTAATACTGATATTGTCGATTCTGCTGCTTTCTTCATGCGATTTTGTAAAGGAACGCTTTTTAAACGGTGAACCCTTGTACGGCGGCGGCCATCCCAAGGGGACGCAGTGGACACCGACACCCCCGCCGACGGATTCCTCCGAATGATTTCACTTGTTTTTTCATAATCGGCGACTGCCGGATAACACGGGATCTTTTATTTTCAGCGTCGTCTACGGCCTTTTGGCTGAAAACATGCATTATACTAATATTTTCAGCGTCGTCTACAGCCATTTGACTGAAAACATGCATTATACTAATGTTTTTTTGTACAATACCCTTATTGCCGGTGTATTGAATCAGGTAAATCAGGGTGTCAAGGCCTGCAAAGCTGTAGTTGTTTTAACTCATATACCTATAAAAGCCTGCGCTTTAGTTTCTTGAAAGAGCAAGAAAAGGTAGTAAACAAGGCAATTTCAAGTTATTCGGCATGCCCCGACTATATCTTTCTTATTTTATTGAAAAGGATTTCGGTTCCCGTGGTTT
>CAZWVS010000020.1:12000-17869 GCA_964636935.1 uncultured Clostridiaceae bacterium | reverse complement strand
CCTCGACACCACAGGTTTCGTTATTGAAGGCAATCATCTTAAAGGGCAGGCATATGAAAACACTTCAGGCGAAGCCGGGGAATATGTCATCGAAATTCAAATGGGCCTGGACATTCCCTCATGGCTTCCCGCAGGCACAATCATAAACGCACAGGGCGACGGAGGCAGGTTCGATTCACAGCCTGGAAACGTTGAAAACAATTCAATGGCTGTAACCGGAGGTGACGGGATTCAGCTGTTCTCGGGGGAATATTCATTTGGAATCGATTACAGCATTGAAAGGGTGCTATAACCGTGAGAGGGGAATTACGATTTTTGTGCCTGTCACTGCATTGTCACCCACATAAACATCAACACCGTATACCCCGGTGATAATCTCTTCGGTCAGCACTTCATGAGGCATGCCCGCACCCACCACATGCCCGTCGGACATGATGAAGATGTGCTGTGTATATAGTGCCGCCAGGTTCAAGTCGTGAAGCACGCATATGATGGTCTTCGATTTTTTATCTGCCAGGGACCTGGCAAGGTCCATTATTTCAACCTGGTGGTTGATGTCAAGCATGGAGACAGGCTCGTCCATGAGTATTATGTCGGAATCCTGGGCGAACGCCCGGGCCAGTATGACCCTTTGTTTCTCGCCGCCGGACAATTCATTTATATTTTTCGCAGCCAGTTCAAGGGTGCTGGTTTCGGCCATCGCATCTTTTATGTGAGCCATGTCCTCTTTGGCGAGGGATGCCATCCCGCTGTGATAGGGGTTTCTCCCCATGGCGACCATTTCGAATACGGAAAAATCAAAACCGGGAGATGTCTCCTGGGGAACATAAGCTATGTGCCGTGAGCGTTCCCTGGCTTTCATTTGGGCTATGTCCATGCCGTCGATTTCAATATTTCCGGTTTCAGGCGACAGATAACCGTATAAATTCTTTAAAAGAGTGCTTTTACCGCAGCCGTTCGGCCCGATTATTCCGTAAAAAGTCCCTTGGAAGAAATCCATGGAGACATTGTTCAAAACTCTGGTGTCACCATATGAGAAACTCAGGTCGCGCACATTCATTATGCTCATATGATCACCTTTTTCTTGCTACGCATCAGCAGTGAGATGAAGAAAGGGACACCGAAAAGGGCTGTTATGACCCCGATGGGTATCTCCTGCGGCGCGAAAAGCGTTCTGGCGGCCGTGTCGCAAAGCAGGAGGAACAGGGCTCCGCCGAGGGCGGATACGGGCATCAGTTTCTTGTGGTCGGGGCCTGTGAGAAAGCGCACCGCATGGGGAACAATGAGACCGACAAACCCAATTGTGCCGCAAAAACACACGCTGATTGCCGTAACGGCGGTTGCCGTGAAGAGGAGCAATTTTTTCAACAGGGAGGCGTTGAGGCCGAGTGAGACAGCTGTTTCGTCACCGGTGGACAAAATGTTCAAATTACCGGAATTGGCCAAAAGCACCATGGAGACCGCAAATATGAACGGGAGCATCACCATCACGGTTTTCCAACTGGCCCCGGTCATGCTTCCCAAAGTCCAGAAAATTATCCTGTGAGCCTGGTCCTTTGATGCGATTATTATAAGGGAAACAAGCGAAGAACATAAAAAGCCTATCGCGACACCTGAAAGTATCAGTGTGTTTGAAGCAAGCCTGCCGCCTTTTTGAGCAATTATGTAGACAGCCGTAGTGGCCGCAATGGCGCCTATGAAAGAATATAGCGGAACTATCCCGAAATGGAAGAAGGCGAACTGGGTGCCGGTGACAAAAGCTATCGCCGCGCCCAGCACACCCCCCGAAGATATGCCGAGTATATACGGATCCGCCATCGGGTTCCTGAACATGCCCTGGAAAACAACGCCGCATATGGAAAGGCCGACACCGCAGAGCATGGCTGTGAAAATTCGGGGCAGGCGCAGGGATATGATTATGTTCACATATTGCGAAGGTATGTCGGAAATGTCCGTAAAACTGTTCAAAAACGGGATGCGCGATATCAATATTCGCATGCTGTCCGTGAACCCTATGCGGGCGGAACCCACCCCGGCGGCGAAAACCACCGCCAGGATGATCGCCCAAAACAGGAGAACGTATATGAAAAGGTACTTGATCCTGCTGCTCATCTTCAAACCGGCCTATTCGAACAAATCGGGATGTATGGCCCTTGCAACATCTTCGAAGGCTTCTGCAAGCCTCGGGCCAAGCCTTTGGAGCTTGTCGTCGTCAATAACATGAACCCTTCCTTCCTTCACGGCGCTTAAATCCTTATACCCGGATGCTTCCTTGAGGCCTTCCGGGGGAGCCCACATCGATAGGAGCAGGACATGGGGGTCGTGCTCGACGAGCCGTTCCACACTATATGTCCATCCTTCCGTGTCATCTGCAACGTTTATAGCGTTTGCCGCTTTTATCATCTCGCTTATGAATGTGCCTTTTCCGGCGGTGTAATCGCCGTACTCACCATAACCCATCACATAGTAAACTGTCGGGGTATCGGCATCCGAGACCTTATCCATGACTTGTGAAACATGATCTTTCATTCCGGATACGATTTCTGCGGCGGCTTCGTTTTTCCCAAGCACCTCGCCGACCATCTCTATTGAAGCATATGCGCCGTCAAAGGATTCTTCGTTATCCACTATGAAAAAAGGTATGCCGGAATCCCTGATTTGAAAGGCAAGTTCCTTTTTGGTCATTTCAGACATGAGTACGATATCCGGATTGAGTTCAAGGATCCTTTCGATATCGGGCTGGTCGATATCGCCCAGACCCTCGATATCCATAACCTCTTCCGGATAGTTGCACCAGTCCGTCCTGCCAAGAAGCTTTTCTTCCGACCCTATTGCGAAAACAATCTCAGTGATGTTGGGGGCCAGGGATATTATCGTATCCGGCACCGAGTCGAATTCATGCACGGTGCCCTGGGAATCGACCACCGTATAAGTTGTGTCTTCAGGTTCTTCCGAAACCTCCGGCGTACCTACGGGAGCCGGGGTGGGGGAAGGGGTCTGGTCAACCGACTCTGAGGAACATCCCGCGAATAACAATGCTGCCGCGGCCAGTAAAACCGCCAATAATGTGAATTTTCTTTTCATGACTACCTCTTTATAAAATTTTTCAGTTTGAAAAACCTTATCCGGTAAAAAAACCCGTCGTTTCGAGGAAACAACGGGTTTGCAGATTTAAAATCCAAACACCCTCTATGCCTCGTAGAGTTACCGGTGCGTACAACCATGCAGGTCTTCTGACTCGGGCTTTTACAATCCGTCCTTCCCGGTTTCACCAGTGGACATTTGGATCATGACACCCTTACAGCGGCGGGACCGTCCGGGATTCTCACCCGGTTCCCTTTTAATCCGACCCGACGGGGTCGGAACATGGCTGCGGCTTATTCAACTGTAGCTTCATTATAAGGGAGGGGACGCTTTCGGTCAATAGGGATATCCCGAACAATATCGGAACCGTCAAGAAAATCAACAAGGGCTGGTGTACGCCGTCCGGAACGGGGAGTGTGTGCGCCCTTGCAGCCGGGACCGTGTGTCATATAGACACAAATTGACAAATCGATTGCGCTTCAATATGAATGCAAAACCAAAAACTTGAATTTCCATCACCCCCGGGGGTTATTTTTCAGAATTTATTACCAGTTACTACTAAAGTCATGTTATACTTTTGGGGAGGGGGGATATTTTGAGAGAAGCGGTAATAAAAGCATTCGCATTGATTCTCCGGGTCACACTTATCCCATGGCTTAAAACAGCCTACAACCTGAAAGCATATAACGAAAAGCTGGACGGGATAAGGGGACCGTTTATTCTTGTGGGAAATCATTGCCTTAACTGGGACCCCTTCATGGCGGGTGCGTTTTTAAAGGACAACACCCGTTTTATTGCAAGTGACAACCTGTTCAGGAACAGATTGCTTGCATTTCTCCTTACCAACCTAGTTGGAGCAATACCGAAGAAAAAAGCTGTTTCCGACATGAAGACCATCCGGATGGCCGCGCGCGAATTGAAAAAGGGGAATATCATAGGAGTGTATCCGGAAGGGAACAGGACATGGAACGGAAAATCCTCGGATATCCTGTATTCGACGGCGAAGTTCGTCAAACTCATGAAGGTCCCTGTCGTTTCATGCATTATAAAGGGGGGTTACCTTTCGAGACCCAGATGGTCCGTCAAGGGACGCAAAGGCGTACTCGAGCTTCATTACGACATTTTATTCACAGCCGAGCAATTAAAGGAAAAGGATGCGGACGAAATATATGAAATCATGAACGGGGCCATCAGGTACGATGAATATGACTGGCAGCGCGAAAACATGCACAGGTTCAGGACCAAAAACCCTGCTGAATTCCTGGAGAATTACCTGTATATCTGTCCCGTGTGCGGGGAAATAGGCACAATGCACAGCGAAAGCGATGAGTTCCGGTGTGAAAACTGCGGACTTTTACACATAATAGACGAATACGGATTTTTTATAAACGAGGGAAGGCTGTTTGAAACGCCTCCCGAGTGGGGCGACTGGCAGGAGAAACAGCTACCTTTAATTTATTCCAAAGGGGAAGTGATGTTCAGCGACGACAAGGCTGTCCTGTTCAAGGAAGTGGATAAAGGGAGAAAACTCAAGGAGATATCCCAAGGGCGGCTAACATTGGACAAAAAAGCGATATATTATGAAACCGAAGATAAAAAAGAGGTTTTTCATATTGAAAAAATACAAGGTAACACCATACAGTTGAACTGTATTTTCGAATTTTATTATGGTGGTGAATTGTTCCGGTTTAGATTCCTGCCCCAAAACAGGGTTTCGACTTTTAAATGGAATCAAGCTGTTGAATATATAAAGAAATTGGAGGATAACAATGAATAATTTTGAACTTGCCCCTTTGGTGATCGACATTTGTCTGCTTTCGCTTTTTTTGGCGATAGGCACCTTTTTCAAGAGGAAAATTTCATTTTTCAGGAAATTCCTGGTTCCCAATTCAATAATAGCCGGTTTTATCGGTCTTATAGTGGGGCCTTCTTTATTGAACATAGTGCCAAAAGGTGCGCTTTCGGGGGACACACTGGAACTGCTGGTTTATCATTTAATGGCTGTCGGATTCATATCCCTCGCCCTTAAAGAAAGAAAAAAAGACAAGGGGGTTGACATATCCAACACCGGCATCGCCATTGTCAGCACATATCTGCTGCAGGGTATCATAGGTTTCGCAGTAACCCTTTTCCTCGCATATACATTCCTGCCTGACCTGTTCGCCTCATTCGGATTACTGCTTCCTTTAGGTTTCGGACAGGGTCCCGGGCAGGCCAGCGCAATCGGAGGAAGCTGGGAGATCATAAACGGGATGGAAGGACTGGTGGACGGTGGCAACATAGGTCTCTCGGTGGCGGCAATAGGGTTCATATGGGCCTGCGTCGGGGGAATACCCCTGATCAACTATTTTGTAAGGAAAAAAGGGTTCAAGCCCGAGGTGTTTGATGAAAAAGACGCGCAGGATCACATGATAGAGGAGCGGGACCGCCCGGACGACATACCTTTGAGTGAGTCCATAGACAGGATTACAGTGCAAATCTTCCTCATCGGAATAGTATATCTCATCACCTACGGAGTGATTGAGGGCCTTGCATTCCTGCTGGGTTTCCTGGGGTCTTACGGTGGAACGGTGGCCAGCATGCTGTGGGGGTTCCATTTCATTATCGGTTCCGTGGTTGCGTTATTGGTCAGGATGATACTGGACAAATGGAGAAAGAAAGGCATAATGACCCGCTCCTATCCGAACAACTTCCTTTTGCAGAGGATAGCGGGGGGCTCCTTCGACTACATGGTGACCGCCGGAATTGCAGCCATATCCATATCGGTTCTGGGAAGATACTGGCT
>CAZWVS010000020.1:0-11990 GCA_964636935.1 uncultured Clostridiaceae bacterium | reverse complement strand
CCCACCATACTGATAACCACAATCGGAATGATAATCACGATGGTTTACCTGTATACCCTGTGTAAAAAGCTATATTCATCCCATGTGGTCGAAAGCACTGTGGCGATGTACGGGATGCTGACGGGAACGATATCGACCGGACTCGCGCTTCTAAGGGAGGTGGATCCCAACTTCAGGACCCCGGTCGCCAAGCAATTGGTGCTGGGAAGCGGCGTAGGACTCGTATTCGGAGTCCCCCTTATGGCTTTGCTCGCCCTCCCCATAAACGGGTTTTCGCTTGGTGAACCCATATATTATTTGTATACGATGCTGGGGTTCCTCGTCTATTTCGCATTCCTGATAGCTCTTATGTACTTCAATAAGAAGAGATTTGACAGGAGCGAGGCTGCGGGCAGATAGGTTGCTTTACAAAAGATTCGGGGCCTTCGGGAAATCAGGACATGTTTTCCTGAAGGTCTGCATATACCCCGCCGTTTCTCATAAGGTTTTCATGGGTTCCCTGTTCGGCGATGCCGTCTTTGGTTATGACGAGTATCCTGTCGGCGTTTTGTATCGTTGAGAGCCTGTGGGCGATAACCAGGGTGGTCCTGCCCACGGCAAGGGCGTCAAGGGCGCGCTGAATTTCCTTTTCCGTCTTTGTGTCCAAGGAACTCGTGGCTTCGTCCAGTATCAAAATGGGCGGGTTTTTAAGAAACACACGGGCTATGGATACGCGCTGTTTCTGCCCGCCGGAAAGCCTGATGCCCCTTTCACCCACATATGTGTCGTATTTGTCAGGCAGGGAATCCACAAAATCATGTATCCTGGCTTTTTTGGCGGCTTCAATTATTTCATCATAAGTCGCATCGGGTTTGCCGTACAGGATGTTGTCGCCGATGGTCCCGGCAAAAAGGAAGACATCCTGCTGAACCATTCCGATATTTCGCCTTAGCGATTCGAGGGTTATCTTTTCAATATCCACACCGTCTAGCAATATCCGCCCGCTGTCAATGGAGTAAAACCTGGGGATGAGGTTGCATAAGGTGGTCTTTCCGCCTCCCGAAGGACCGGCTATGGCAAGTTTTTCGCCGGCTTTTATTTCAAGGGACAGGTTTTTGAGTATGTGTTCGTTGTCGTCATACGAGAAGGTCAAGTCTTCCATGACGATATTGCCCTTTGCATCCCGAATGTCAACCGCGTCGGGGGCATCCCTGATCTCGGGTTCGGTCTGCATGATTTCATAAAATCTCACAAAACCGCTCATGCCCAGCTCATATTGCTGTATGAAACTGGTGAGCCTTCTTATGGGGTTCAAAATCAGCCCTATGTAAAGAAGAAACGCAAGCATGTCACCGACATTTATTACGGATGTGAAAGTAAGATAACCACCGTAAACCAGCACCATGAGATACATCATGTTGGAAAGGAAGCTTATGCCGGTCATGTATTCGGCCATTTTCTTAAAGGCCTGACGCCTTGAAAGCTTGAACAGCTCGTTGCCTTTGTTGAATTTCTCGATTTCGTGGTCTTCGTTTGTAAAAGACTGGGACACCCGTATCCCGGAAATGCTGTTTTCGAGATTTGCGTTGACATCGGCGACCTTCTCCCTTACGGACCTGAAGGCGGCGGACATGGATTTCCTTTTGTTAAGCGCAAAGAAAAACAGTATTATGCCCATTATCATCATGGCTGCAGTGAGCCTCCATTCAATGAATGCCAGGAATATGCCCGCGCCGAACAGCATTATGACCGAAAGGAAAATATCCTCGGGTCCGTGATGCGCAAGTTCGCTGATTTCATGCAGGTCGTTTACCATGCGGGACATGAGCTGCCCGGTCCTGTTGTTGTCGTAGAATTTAAAGGAAAGGGTCTGAAGATGGGTGAAAAGGTCTTTTCGCATGGAGGTCTCCATCCTGATACCCATGACATGGCCCCAGTAGTTTACAACATATGTGAAGAAGGCGTGCAAGGCATAGAGCAAAAGCAGAATAAACCCGAAAACAAAAAGCGGTCTTATTTCACCTGTGGGTATCACGTTGTTTAGAATATGCCTGGACACCATCGGGAAAATCAAATCGATGAGGGCCATGAGGAAAGCGCATGCCATATCGAATATGAAAAGCCTCATGTTGGGTTTGTAATATGATATGAATGTTTTAAAAATGCTTTTGGAGTATTTCATGTGTCCCAACTTTCATGCGTAATATAGTTATTCTAGCAATACGGGGGTGAAATATCAATTAAAGCGCAAAATAAAACCACCCCGCGGGGCGGTTTTCAAATAAGGGCTTTGAACAATGTTAATCGGGGATCACGTCACAGGGTTCGTATGTGACCGGTTCTTCGACAAAATACCTGTCTTGATATTTTCTCATCCACGTTTCATATGTGGTGTAGCCGCCGGCAAGGTTTTTGACATTTTCGAATCCGTTTTGCAAAAGCACGCGGCAGGCCAGATACGCCCGGAAACCCACTGCGCAGTAGACTACGATGTCCCTGCCCGGCTCCAGCTCGCCGATCCGTTTCCTCAATTCCTCGAGGGGGATGTTGATTGCGCCCGTTATCATGCCGCTTTCCGCTTCGAAGGGGGTCCTGACATCCAGTATGGTAGTCCTTGATATGTCCACTTCGGACAATTCGCGGCATTGTATACCGTCGCACAGCCCCTTCAACAGGTTTTCAGCATTGAACCCGGCCATGTTTACAGGGTCCTTTGCCGCAGAATAGGGAGGCGCGTAAGAAAGCTCAAGCCTGGTGAGATCATAAACCGTCGCCCCGAACCGCATGGCCGTGGCTATTACGTCTATCCGTTTTTCAACACCGGTGTAGCCCACCGCCTGGGCACCCAGGATTTTACCGTCCATGGCGAAAAGGACTTTTAGTGTCATGGGATACGCTCCGGGATAATAACTGGAATGTGACCGGGGATGCACGATGGAAACCTTATAATCCGTGTTGAGTTTCATGCCCATGGTCTCTATCTGTTTTTCATTGAGGCCCGTGGAGGAGACCGTCAGGTCGAACACCTTTGCCACGCTTGTGCCTTGGGAGGCTTCGTAAACGCTTTCGATACCCGTTATGTTGTCGGCGCAGATGCGTCCCTGTTTGTTTGCGGGTCCCGCCAGGGGTATCATTGTTTTTTCGCCGGATATAAGATGGTCGACTTCTATGGCGTCGCCTACGGCGAAAATGTCGGGATCGTTTGTCCTCAAATGCTTGTCGGTTATTATGCCCTTTCGTGAGTTCAACTCCAGGCCCGCATCCGCTGCGAGTTTTGAATTGGGACGTATGCCTATGGCCAGGATGACCATGTCGACGGTGAGCTTTTTACCGCTTTGCAGGGTTATCTCCTTTTTGCCGTCGTCGGTGTCGCCGAATGACATCACCCCGTCGCCCAGGAACAGCCTTACGTGATGCTTGGACAGCTGTCTGTGGACGAACTGGGCCATGTCGTAGTCCAGGGGCTGCATCACCTGGTCCAGCATTTCAACAAGAGAGACCTCGATGCCGTGTTCATGAAGGTTTTCGACCATTTCAAGTCCGATGAACCCGCCGCCTATAACGGCGGCCGTGCCCGGGTTGTGCTGTTTTAGAAAATCGATTATGCTGTCCATGTCCGGCATCGTCCAGAGGGTGAAGAGGTTTTTCCCGTCAATGCCTTTAATCGGCGGGGTGAGGGGGGATGAACCGGTGGCCAGCACCAGCTTGTCGTAGCTTTCTTCGTATTCCTCTCCGGTTTGAAGGTTTTTTACGCTTATTGCATGATTTTCACGGTTTATGGCGGTGACTTCATTGAACACCCGTACATCGATGTTGAAGCGCGTCTTCATTTCCTCGGGTGAAAACAGAAGAAGCTCCTCCCTGTGGGTTATGGTGCCGCCTATATGGTAGGGAAGGCCGCAGTTCGCAAAGGATATGTAGGGGCCTTTTTCCATTATTATGATTTCAACTGATTCGTCAAGCCTTCTGAGTCTTGCGGCTGTGCTGGCGCCTCCGGCCACACCGCCGACTATAATAACTTTTTTATTCATTGTTCCCCTCCGGTTCTTCATAAAGAAGATCGATTAAATTTTTTACAATCCTACTGTCGATGTCGTATAGTATTTTTCTTCCCTGCCTGTTACCTTTTATTATACCCATTGCCCTAAGCTTTGCCACATGCTGTGAAATGGTGGATTGCGGGGTGCACATGCATTCCTGCAGCCCGCTTACGGTGACCGGCCCGTGTTCAATCATGTTTCTGAGCATGCACAACCTGTCCGGATTGGCAAGAACCTTGAGAATTTCGGAATATTCACGGTTTTTTGGGCAATCGTTCATATGCAGCTCCTTTAAATATCAATATATTCGAATATTACAATATATAAACATGTGTGTCAAACAATTAACGAAGCACTGATTTTAAAACGCTTAAAAAAGGGTAATTATATCCCTATACATAAGAATGGAGGAATATCGATGAAAATTCGTAAATATATATTGTTCATATCAATCGTAACCACGGCAGTGATGGTTTTATCCGCCTGCGGGGCATCTGTGGACCGGGAGGCAAGCCCGACACCCGGGGTGACTGCTCCGGACGAAAGCCCGCAGCCTGAATCTTCGGATATATCGGGAAGGGTGCTGGAAATCGAGAGCGGGAGGATACTCATCAGAAACGAAGATGACACCTCGCTGTACTATTATCTGCAGACAGGGGGTTCGATCGAGTTCGCGCAGGGGATTGAAGGCCCTGTTGAACATGACAATGTAATAAAGGCAAAAGTGTTGATTACAGACGGGGAGAGCCTGCCTATCGAAGCACGGCTTTTGGAAATCACATCCAATGTGAGCCCTTCCTATACGGTGATCAACGCGGAACAGGCAAAGGAAATGATCGATGAAGGCGACACGGTGATAATCGACGTCAGAACAATACCGGAATACGGTGACGGACACATACCCGACTCATACAATGTGCCGTTGGATGAAATAAGTCAGGGGATTGACCGGATAACCGCCGACAGGGAAGCCATCATACTGATATACTGCAAAAGCGGCAACAGAAGCAAGATAGCGGCAAGGATAATCACGGAACTCGGGTACACCAATGTATACGATTTCGGAGGCATAGTGGACTGGCCGTATGAAATAGTCAACTAGGTTCGAGCGGTCATAATGTATGAAACATGGGAAAAGCCCTCCCGGCAGGGTTTTTTCATGGTTTGAATTCCTCACACGCCTTTACATATGCCATTATGTTTTCCCAGGGGACCTCCGGCTCGATCATGTGCGTGGGGCAGCAGAACAGTCCGCCGGACGGTCCGGCTATTTCAAGATTTTCATTGACAGCCTTGCGGACATCCCCGGCGGTTCCGAAGGGCATGGTGGTCTGGGTTCCTATGGTTCCTTTGAAACTGACGCTGTCGCCGTATTTTTTATACAGGGGTTCAAAATCCATGCATTCCGGTTGAACCGGATTCAAAATGTCGATGCCGCATTCAATGAAATGGGGGATCAGCGGTTCGACATAACCGCATGAATGGTACTCTATCAGGATGTCCGGATTTTCACTTTTTGCGGCGGAGATTATTTTGGCAAAACGCGGTTTGATCCAGTCGCAATACATTTGTTCACTCATCATGAGGGAGTTTTGCATGCCCACGTCGTCGCCTGTCAGAATTATATCGACACCGGCCTTAGCGAATTCACGGGCCCTGTGTACGGAAATTTCCGTGATCCTGTCGAAATGATATTCTGCAAGCTCCGGTTCCAGGATCATATCGGACATCAGCTGCTCCATGCCCCGCATATACCAGGCGATCTCCCACAATGTGCAGGCCATCATGGCCTTGGCGGCATAGCCTTTTTCCCGTATTCGCCCAACCTGAACGGAGATGTGCGAGGTTTCGGCGTTGAGATAGTCGGGATACGGGTATTTTTCAAATTCCCCCAATGAAGTGAAATTTTCCATGGGGTGGAGGAAATGCTCCATGTGGGCACAGGCTTCGCTGCCCTTTTGATATCCCACGCCCCATTTGTCTATGCGGATGCCAGCCGGGGCCGCATTGAAATATCCGGCATAAAGCACTGTGTCAGTCTGTGCAAGTTCAAGGTCTTCCACATATATTTCAGGAAAATCAAAATATCTCTCATAGGACAAGCCGCCCGGGTTCATCTGTTCTTCATAGTTGCTTATCTGCGCGGGGCAGAGGTCGAAATGCACCGGAGCGTATTCGTAACCCTGTTTTTTATAGATAGCCATAAGGTTCTGACGTGGATTCATAGGCACCTCGCTGTTTTTTATATTTTATACCCGATGGCGTCCCGGAGCAACAACCGGAACAAAAAAAGCGTTATCTTCAGGCATGCGGGGTTTTACAGTCGCGCATCATGGGTTATAATTCACTTATTGACAGGGAGGACGATAATTTTATGGATGGCATGCCCGCATCGAGAAAAAGGGTTTTTGATGCGATTGAATTCAAAAGGCCGGATAAGGTCCCCGTTGAGCATCACCCCTCAACGAGAGGATATTTCGAATACGGCGAGAAGATGAGGCGTCTTTTCAAAAAATATCCCGGTGACTTCGGCGACGTGTCCCATGAGCCGATACCCGTCATACCAGGATACGCATATGATGAAAACGGCGAATATTATGAGGAAAAAGTCGACGAATGGGGGATCAGGTGGGCATATAGGATTTTTCAAATACAGGGACACCCGATATACAGGCCGCTGGATGATATGGGAAAAGTGGACTCATACGAATTCCCGCCTCCGTTGTACTCCGATGCGGACCTTAAGGAGGAAATAGCCCGGCATAAGAAAAAATATTTTTCAATGAAGGGCATGATAACGTTATTCGAACGAATGACCGCTTTGAGGTTGTTCGAGGATGTCCTCATGGACATGCATTCCGATACCCCGGGTATAAATAAAATGGCGGACAGGCTGGTGGAATACTACACTAAAGCCATAGACAGGCTTATCGAAGCCGATGTGGACTGCGTGGAATTCGGGGATGATTTCGGAACCCAGACAGGGCTTTTGATATCGCCGGAAATATTCAGAAACTTTCTAAAGCCCCGATATAAAAGAATGATAGACAGGGTGAAAGCCGCGGGGAAAAAAGTGCATTTCCATTCATGCGGCGCCAACACGGCAATACTTGAAGACATGGCCGATTTGGGCATAGATTCATATTGGCCTCAGCTAAGCGCCTACGACCTTCAGGATTTGGCGGCATTTACAAGAAGTGAAAAAATAGCCGTGGCACTTCATTTCAGGGGGGAGCTTATGAATTTCGGCACCCCGGCGCGGATACGGGAGGAAGTGGAGAGGACATCCCGCTTATTCGATGTGGAAAACGGCGGGGGATGGTTCTATATCGAAGTCGACGACGGATTCCCGTACGAAAACACAAAAGCCCTATTCGAAACGGTGGACGACATCAGATAAGCCTGAAGAATTAAAAGGAAATAATAAAGGACGGCCCGGGCCGTCCTTTATGCTTTTCAGCCAACCTTAGAATTCAACCGACGAAATCAGCCGCTTCAGGTTTTTGAGGCCTGTGTTTATAGCGAACAAAGGTTCTTCGAGACCTTCGAATTCTATGGAAAGCGTCCCGTCATATCCGTATTGCTTTATTATATTCATGCATTGGCTGAGGGGGAGGTCGCCGTGTCCGACTATGGCGCCTCTTAGGTATGTGCCGTATCGCGAGTAGAGCCAGCCGGGTCCGGGATTGAACATGGAGCCGTCCTTTACATGGAAATCCTTGAAATGTATATGGAACGCATAGCTTATCAGGCGACCAGTGGCGGATACGGGGTCCTCGTCAACGCACATGAAATTACCCACATCCAGCAGGACCCCGAAATTGTCGGAATCCACTTCGTTGACCAGCGCTTCGATCCTTTCGCTGTCCTGGGAGTAGCGGCCGTGGTTCTCAACCATGGTTTTTATCCCGAGATCCTGGGCGAAGGTAGTGATCTCCCTGCAGCCCTGTGCGATATGTTCCAGATAATGGTCGAAACTCCTGGCCCCCGAATCACCGCAATTGAATCCGAAAGTGGCGTCATGGCGCATTTTGTCAACGCCCAGCGCATGAGCCACCAAAACCTCCTGCTGGATTCTTTCAACTTCCTTGCCCAGATCGCCTCCCGAGCCTTTCAGCATGTCTGCGGGCACCGCGAAATTCACCAGTTCCAGCCCGGCGTCAATGCATCTCCTTTTGATCTTGCCTGCAAGATCCAGTCGTTCTTCATGGTCTTTTGCGGGCAGATTGGAGAACTCTATTGCGTCGAATCCCATTTCAGCGGTTTTGTCTATCACATCGAAAAGATCCATTTCCCCGCTTTTTGTCAATTTGCTGAATGAATATGAACTTACACCTGTTTTCATTATAACGTCCTTTCCTGTAACTTCGATATATAGCTAAATCAATTCCCGCAAGAAGGCCATTGCCTTTTCAATATCCTTCACCGGGTTGTCGCCCACTTCGCGTTCAATGGTCAAAAAACCTTCATATCCCGACAATGCAAGGGCGTCGAGATATATGGGGAAGTCCACGTCGCCTTCGCCCAAAGGGGTTTCAATAAACGCTTTGCTCCAGTCTTTTGTGTGATTCACATATAAGTCTTCCGGATCGCATTTCTCCAGCATCCTTCCGTCCTTGGCATG
The DNA here is from genome assembly GCA_964636935.1 of uncultured Clostridiaceae bacterium. GTDB lineage: Bacteria > Bacillota > Clostridia > DUPQ01 > DUPQ01 > JAFGQE01. The sequence continues at coordinate 3,347 of CAZWVS010000020.1, read as the reverse complement.
GGTGTGGATGATATAGGGGGCGAGGTTTTTAACGGCGTCTTCCGGTTTTTCGCCTATGACCATGACGAGGTTGGCCGGATCCATATTGACCTTTATACCGTTATTCGGAAGATCGTCAAGGAAAGCCCTAAGCACACTTGAGGGTTCCGGACCTGTCTCTATGGCGAAGGAAACTTTCGACCTTTGGGCGTAATCGCCCAACTCGACGCAAGCCTCTTTTATTATCTTATACCTGTCGTGATCCCTGTCCGCAGGTATGGCGCCAACGTGGGTGGTGACCACATCGGTCTCCAGGTCGAGGGCCAGGTCGATGATTTTTTTTGAAAGCTCGATCCTGTCGCGGTTTTGCTCCGGATGGGAAAAGCCGCCTCCGCCCGGGTCGCCGCAAAGAGCGGAAACGCAAAGCCCGTTCGACTTTATGTAATCAAGAAGTTCGCGTCTTTTTTTCGGGTCGAGGCTGTCCGGTGACATATCTCCGCGGGTTGTGTAAATCTGTATGCCGTCGGCGCCTATTTCCGAAGCGGTCCTTATCCCTTCATAAACGGGAAGCCTGAAGGAATCCACTATCACACCTATTTTAAAAGCCATAATCAACACCTCCGTCAAAAAACATTTTATAGCAACGAAGGAATAAAATCCACAAAAGAACCGATGATTGAAAGAAAAAGCAAAAAAAAACGGGGCCGACGGGCCCCGAAATGGATTTTCACAATCAGCCCAGAAGGCTTATAAGTATGCCGGCGGCCACTGCGGAACCGATAACGCCTGCGACGTTGGGTCCCATGGCGTGCATCAGCAGATAATTGGAGGAATTGGCTTCCTGTCCCACTTTCTGGGAAACCCTCGCAGCCATCGGAACGGCGGAAACGCCTGCTGAACCGATGAGGGGATTGATCTTGCCTTTGGTGAGCCAGTACATGAGTTTACCGAAGAGCACTCCGAATACGGTGCCCACGGCGAATGCAACAAGCCCGAGAACTATTATCATAACGGTTTCCAGCGCAAGGAAATTTTCGGCCGTGGCAGTCGCCCCGACACCGATGCCCAGCAATATGGTCACTATGTTTATCAATTCGTTCTGTATTGTTTTTGAAAGCCTGTCGATAACTCCGCTCACCCTTGCAAGGTTACCGAGCATAAGCATTCCCACAAGGGGTGCCGCCGCCGGTATGAGCAGGATGACGAGGATTGATACGATTATCGGGAAAAGGATCAATTCCTTTTTTGAAACGGGTCTCAACTGCTCCATTACGACCTCCCGTTCCTTTTTGGTCGTTAAAAGCTTCATTATCGGAGGCTGGATTACAGGTACCAGAGCCATATAGGAATAGGCCGCAACGGCTATGGCGCCAAGAAGATGCGGAGCCAGCCTGGTCGCGGTGAATATGGCCGTGGGGCCGTCCGCTCCGCCGATAATGCCGATAGCTCCAGCTTCCATCGCGGTAAAACCGAGCATCTGGGCACCTATGAATGTGAAAAAGATTCCAAACTGTGCCGCGGCTCCCAGCAGGAATGTCTTGGGATTGGCTATAAGCGGGGCAAAATCGTTCATCGCCCCCACACCCATGAAAATCAAAGGAGGGAATACGCCGGTTTTTATCCCTATGTAGAATAAATCAAGTATCCCGCCCTTTTGAAGTATCAATTGATAATCGGGTTTGAAAGCCGGATTGTCCGGATCTATCCAGAGCTCCGAATGGTACATCTGCGATCCCGGAAGATTGGTAAGAAGCATTCCGAATGCTATGGGGATCAACAGAAGGGGTTCATATTTCTTGACTATACCAAGATATAAAAGGAAACATGAAATAAAAATCATAAGCAGCTGCTGCAAGCTCATGTTCATGAATCCGGACTCATTCAGTAATTTACCTATTGCATTTAAAAAATCCATATCCGACTACATCCTTTATCTCAGTTTACCAATTCTTTTCTGCCGGCCTCATGCCATACGGGGGATTGCGAAGACACCCTTTTGAAAGGTTTCACTTTAATGGCGCATTCGGGTATGATCCCGCTTCCGGAAACGGCCGCCCTCACGGCTGCGGTGATGACGGCTATTAATTCATCTGCGTCATCATCGTCGACCGGGGCTGTTATTTCAAGGCCCGCCTCAGTCTTTTTAAGCTTTTCCGTCATGCGCTTTTGAGCCCTGTCATCACCGTTTTTCATAAACTTGCCGAAAAGGTATATGAAAAAGGATAATGCCACCAGGGCGAGAAAAACCACGGATATTCCAACTATTGACTGCAGCCACATTGTTACAGGGCCTCCTTTTTATTGTTTCAGTAGGTAATTTACCATAATTGAGGGTACCCGTCAACAAATAAAAGCCTGTATTCGCAAAGGTGTGCGGATTAACGGATATAACTTGTAAAACAGTGGGAAAAACACAGCTAAAATTGTAGATGAAGCCTGTTTATGTTATATTATAAGCAATAATTCCATTCGGAGGAACACAAATGGCACAAAAGAAAAAGACCGCAAAAAAAGGCAGGAAAAAAAGACCGTCTATCTTCAAAGAGGTTGTCGGGATCCTTGTCATAATGCTGGGCGTTCTCATATTCTTCGCGATATTCTTTGAAGAATCAACGGGACTCTTCGGCAGGGTGGTTGTAAACTTCCTTTCGGGCATGCTCGGATGGACATACAAACTGTTTCCCTTCCTGATAGCGCTGCTCGGGGTTTTCCTGGTGTTCACATCCTATGAGATAAACTGGGAGAGACGCTCCGGGCTCATATTGCTGATGATACTTTTAACGGCATGTTTCTTCCAGCTCACATACATACACGGAAACGGGAATGTTTTCAGCGAGCTTTCGTTTTTCAGGAAATTCGAGGCCTTTTATACATATGGCACCGGGGGGGAACCCGTCGGGGGTGTGCTCGGAGCGGTTGTGACCAACCCGCTTATCGGGATATTCGGCATAACGGGAACATATGTCATACTGATCGCATTTTCGCTCATTGATATAATACTGGTCACCAACAGCAGCTTCAGGGAGTTCTTCATAAGGATGAAGAACGGCACGGTCAGATTTTTTAAATGGCTTTTTGCAAGTTTCAAACCGATGGACGAACAGGTGAAGACGAAAAGGAAAAAGCGGGTTGAGAAATCTATTGAAGATGAATCGGAATACGAACAGCAGCGGATTTTGGCAAGGACGGGCAAGCGTGAAATAGATTTCAAAGTCGAAGAAAAGAAAAAAATTCAAGACCTGGAATTGCTTGAAGACGGGGAAAACGGGAAAGATGTGCCCGATAAAAAGGAAGGGGCATCGAAATCACGGAGCAAGTTCGCTTTCAAAAAGAAGGATGCACGGAACGGGGAAGTGGAAAAAGAGGCC
>CAZWVS010000019.1:9985-17928 GCA_964636935.1 uncultured Clostridiaceae bacterium | reverse complement strand
GATGGTGCTTGTTTTGTCCTTCCCCTATATAAAGAGAAACGTGACCAATGTGGTCATGCTTTCCGTAGTGGTTGTCGGGCTGCTTTTGATAACCAATATATTCACAGGCAACAGAATCGCCGATAAACTGGGGGTCATGAATAAACCCGAAACCGGCATTTCGCTTACCGAAGGCTCGGAGAAAATATTCATCAACGACATAGATCTGGGGGAAAACAGTGTTTTTGTCGACACCACCGAACACGACCTCCGGGTGACAAACCTCGACAAATCCATTAATGTCGAAGCTCCGGACGGCACCGAAATCAACGTATTGCTTTTCGACGAGGGTGAGGAAGATGTCTTCCCTGGAAACATATACTATTTCAAAGATGAAAAGTATAGGGAAAATTATGTGATAACAACAAATGACGATTACAGTGTGTTCGCAGTGAAGGCAGGCATCAGAGTCATGTATTTCCACATGACCGACGAAGGTGTCCGTGTTCCCGCGCCGGGAAACAAACTGGACGTAATACATGATGTCGAGAGGAATGAATTCCTTTATAAAAGACCTTCCATGTTCAGCGGCAGGGGTTACATTTGGGCGGGGGCCCTCCCTCTTCTTCGGGACACCCTTTTCATTGGAAGGGGTTCCGACACATTCTTCCTGACCTATCCCCAGCATGATTACATAGGCAAGATAAACATGACCGGCCGTTTCAATGTGATAATTGAAAAACCTCACAACCTCTACCTTCAGGCGGCCCATGATTCAGGCATTTTGTCGCTGCTGATCCTACTCGCCATATTCATCACTTTTTACATAATGGTATTAACCGCCATTTTTAAAAAGCGCCAACGGGGTCCGGAGCTTGCCTATCTAATCGCTGTACTTTGCGGAATAACGGGTTATCTTATTTCAGGGATATTATATGACAGCGCCGTATTCACCGCTCCCGTATTCTGGACGCTGCTGGGCGCGGGGTTCGTGCTAACCAAACCACTGCCGGAAGATCCGGAATCGGTCCCGCCCATTCCTCCGCAAGACCTGCAGGAATCCGGATAGGCTATTGACAGGATGCATATGAAGAACATAGAAGCTTTAAAAAAAGAAGTTGAAAAAATATTTGAAAATTCCCGCGGCAGTCATGATTTCGAACACACCGAAAGGGTTTTCAACATGGCCCTGCACCTATGCGATGTTGAAAAAGCCGACAAGGATATAGTCGCAGCGGCGGCCCTGCTTCACGACATAGGCAGAAGCGGGCAGGACAGGACAAGAGGCCATATCCCCCACGAGGTTCTCGGATGCTCCCTGGCCCGGCCGATTCTGGAAAGACACGGTTATTCGAAAGAAGACATATCTGAAATTTTACATTGCATTGAATCCCACCGTTTCAGAAAGGGCCCCTCCCCTGAAACCGTTGAAGCAAAGGTTTTATTCGACGCGGATAAACTGGATGCCATAGGCGCAGTCGGAATAGGAAGGGCTTTTGTTTTTGCCGGAGAGTCCGGCGCGGCCGTCCACATACCGGGGCTCGACCCTGCGAAAACTTCTTCCTATTCACGGGAAGACACCGCGTATCGCGAATTCATGGTAAAACTTGTCCATATACGGGATCGAATGCTTACCGACGAGGGCAGGCGTCTTGCCAAGGCCCGCCATGATTTCACGGTAGATTTTTTCAAGCGGCTTGATGATGAGGCCGCAGGTAAAACCTAGCCCGGCCATATGCTATAATCAATCATATGAAATTTAAAAAATCACTCAGTCTTTTCTGGGCATTTTTCAAAATCGGGCTTTTCACTTTCGGCGGCGGTTACGCGATGCTTCCGATGATACATCGTGAAATAACGGAAAAAAGAAAATGGGCCACGGATCAGGATGTCATCGACTATTACGCCATAGGCCAGATGACGCCGGGAATCATTGCCATAAACACCGCCACTTTCATCGGCTATAAGACCGCCGGCATACCGGGCGCCCTTGCAGCTACGCTCGGAATGGTTACTCCTTCTTTGATAATAATCACCGCCCTTGCCTCCCTGATATTGAAATACAGGGACAACCCTTATGTCAACAAGGCTCTTCTGGGGGTCCAGGGCGCCGTCGTGGCATTGATAGCCGTGGCAATAGTGAGAATGGGCAAACGGGCATTCGTCGATCTTTTTTCATGGATTTTGGGACTGGCCGGCTTTGCATCGCTCTTCATCCTCAATGTGAAACCGTATATCATTGTCCCCGCAGCGGCTTTATTCTCGATAGTGTTTGTTTTTATAAGGAAAAGGAGGAGTCATGATCCTTCTTGAGCTGTTCGGCATATTTTTCTTCATAGGCCTTGTCAGCATCGGGGGAGGTTTGTCCACCATTCCGCTGTTGACCGAAATGCTGATTGAGCGCAGCTGGATGACCAATGTTGAAATAATAGACATGATAGCCGTATCGGAAATGACACCAGGTCCGATAGGCATAAACATGGCGACTTTCGCAGGCAATAATGTAGCAGGCATACCCGGAGGAGTCATGGCTACGCTGGGACTGGTGGCACCTTCTGTAATCATAATCATCGTGGTGGCCCATTTCTATAACAGATACAAAAACAACATCTATGTAAACGGGATGATGGATGTCATAAGGCCGGTTGTGACAGGTTTGATAGCCGCCGTGTGCGCGGATCTTGCCGTGTTCTCCCTGCTTGACATTCCGGCTTTTAAGGAATCCGGTGTTTTCCTTTCACTTTTCAGCCCCATGCCCATACTGATTGCAGTGATTGTGTTCATGGCAAACTATAAATTCAAGGTCCATCCGGTTATTCTGATTGTATCTTCCGCCGTTCTAGGTATAATATTACTGTAAGAACAACGAGGCGACCGGAGGATTAATATGAAAAGCTACAAAAAGGAATTATGGTTTCATGCGGACAAAAGACGCGAATTGATTAACATCACAGGCGAAGTACGAAAGTGTCTGGATGAAAGCGGTATCAAAGAAGGCCTGCTTTTATGTAACGCGATGCATATAACCGCAAGTGTCTTTATAAATGATGACGAACCGGGACTTCATTCGGATTTTGAACAATGGCTGGAAAAACTCGCTCCCGAAAAGCCATACAGTCAATACAATCACAACGGTTACGAAGACAACGCCGACGCACATTTAAAAAGAACCGTCATGGGCCGGGAGGTTGTTGTCGCGGTAACAGACGGAAAATTGGATTTCGGTCCATGGGAACGGATTTTTTACGGAGAATTCGACGGCAAACGGGACAAACGGGTCCTTGTAAAAATAATTGGAGAGTGAATATGAAAAAGAAACTACCTGCATTGCTTATCGCCCTGTCATTGACCATTGGACTTGTTTCCTGCGGCACCGGCGAAACTGAAGCTGAAAAGCTGGGCTGGGGCGAAACCGAAAACGGACAATACAAAAACGAGTTTTTTGATTTTGAGATAACAATATCACCCGACTACCACTTCCTGACCCCACAGGAAATCGTCGATAAGCATTTTGCCCCGGCGGAATATGAGGAAGAAGACGGAGACCGTCAGCCCGTGGATATCGATTCAATTGAGAATCTGGAAGACGAGGCTCTGATACACTATGTATATGCGTCAAAATACGATGAATCGGACACGTTTGAATTCAATCCGTACATCAACATCTTTTCGGAAAATATGTCTTATTCCAATGCCACATACAGCAAGGAAGATTACGTGCGCAACAGCATGGAATATACCCGGATGCTCTTTACAGACGCAGGCGTGAGCATAGAATTAGCCCCGGTTGAGAAACCCTGGATCGACGAAAGGCAATTTGCCAAAGGCAGCATGCAAATCGAGTACGATGAGTTCACAATGCATCAGGACATGTATGTCATCATCAAAGGTAAATATGCGCTTGTCATCCTCATAGGATATTCCAGCGAAGCCGAAAGGCAGGAACTCGAGGGATTTGTAAACTCGATAAAAATAAAATGATGTCCCTTTATATGATTGCCGATGCTAAAAGCCGACTGTCGCCACGGCCCGCGGCGGAAGAGTCACTTTCAGCTTGTTCATTTCAACTTTGACTGAAATCTTTTTTCCGAATCTCAAGTTTTTTGGGTTTTCCGGCGTGTTGCGGCTGTCAATTTCCGGCGCGGACAATATACGGACATCCGCAGATTTAAAAACGACGTCCCCTTCGATTGCGATTGACACTTCATCCTCGCAGGAAGGGTGCAGATTGCAAAAAGAGCAATACACCTTTCCTGTTTCCTCATCAATGGAGGCCGTTGCGTCAACAGAAGGAAGATCCCTGTATTTGCCCGATTCCATATGCAAAGGCAAAACAAAATTGTCACCGTGCTCCTTATATAAATCAAAAACATGATATGTGGGGGTTTTTATCATCACGTCCCCGTAGGTCAAAATCACCGACTGGAGGACATTGACTGTCTGCGCCAGGTTTGCCATCCTCACCCTTTTGCTGTTCCTATGGAAGATATTGAAGTGTATCGCCGCAGAAACCGCATCTCTTATGGTGTTCTGCTGGTGGAGGAACCTGCGGTTCGTGCCTTCAAGGGATTCATACCATGTCCCCCACTCGTCGACAATCAAAGCGATTTTCGATTCGGGGTCATATTTGTCCATTATGGCGCTGTGCCCTTTTATATATTCGTCCATGACATAGGAGTTTTTTAGGACACCGTACCATTCATCTTCATCGAATCCGACGGATGCGCCCATTTTGTCAAAGGTGCCGTACACTTTGGTGTAATAGTGCATGCTAAGGCCCCACATGTGTTTTGACGCCATTTTCATGACTGTCTCCGTCCATTCATAATCCCCGTCGTTCGGTCCGCATGCTATCTTTTTAACCGTGTTGCCGGAGTAGTTTCTTACATAAGTCTGGTATCTTCTATACAGATCACCGTAGTATTCCGCCCTCATGTTCCCGCCGCAGGCCCAGTTTTCGTTGCCGATTCCGAAAAACGGAAGTTTCCAGGCTTGTTCCCTCCCGTTCTCTTTTCGCAGTCCGGACATGACGCTGCCGCTTTCACAGCTTATGTAGTCGACCCAGTCCTGCATTTCCCTGACGGTCCCGCTTCCGAGGTTTCCGGCAATATATGCGTCACACCCCAGTTGCCCGCACAAATCCATGAATTCATGTGTTCCGAATTCATTGTTTTCGGTAACCATCCCCCAATGCGTGTTTATGCTTCGGCCTCTCTTTTCAGGAGGTCCGATCCCGTCCTTCCAGTGATATTCGTCCGCAAAGCACCCCCCGGGCCATCTGAGCACAGGAACCCTTATTTCCTTAAGGGCTTCAACAACATCACTCCTTATCCCGCGTGTGTTTGGAATGTCGCTGCCCCGCCCGGTCCAGATACCGTCGTAGATGCACCTTCCCAGATGCTCTGCAAAATGTCCGTAAATATACCTGCTTATCCTGTTTCCCGGTTTTGAAACATCAATATTGATTTTTGTCATTATCCTATTTCTCCTTCAATAAGGCGTTGTACCTCACCGGATATACCAGCTTCTTGTTTTCCCGTATGCTTTCCATGAGCAAGATTTCATTTGCTTTGAATGAGGCTTCGACAGGCAGCCTGTTGTTTATATCGACATCCGTCACAACGTCCCGCGCAAAAGTGATGTGCGCATGGAAATTGTTTTCGCTTGTTATTATGTTTCTTTCAGAAAGACGTGTGAACAGTTGGTTTTGTATCTTTTCAAGAAATGTGTTCTTTTCTATTGCAAAGTAATAAAGGCTCTTTTTCCCTCTTTTGAATTTCCCGGTCCCATTTATCCCTATTTCAAAATTCCCGGTTTTTTCCGCGGATTCTTTGACGGCTTTGGATGCGATTGAATAGGTTTTTCTGTCGGCTTCTCCGATAAACACAAGTGTGATGTGGTAGTTCTCACATCTAATGAAACGCGCATCCTTGAAAAACCGGGATGCATCCCCTGCTTTTTTATTCAAATATGACGCTGTTTCAATATCCGGTTTTATTCCTGTGAACAATCTCATTTGAATCCCTTTGTTTTTTTACGCCTATCACTTGATTTTTATTAAATTATATATCAGAATATACACATAGTACACCGAAGGGAGCAATTAATATGGAGAAATATGTTTGTACGGTATGCGGATATATTTATGATCCCGAAGTCGGGGACGACACTCAGGATATAGAACCCGGAACGTCTTTTGAAGATCTTCCCGATGACTGGGTTTGCCCGGAATGCGGAGCGCCCAAGGAAATGTTCGAACCTGTAGAATAATGTTAAAAGAAAAATAAATGCGGAAACAACGGAGTTTCAACATGCCGGGCTCAGCCGGGCCTTTGTTCTCCGTTTTTCTTTATAGATGAACTATAATATAATATATTAGTCATGAAAGGGGATAATATGAAACCCGGAAGAAAAAAAGAAGAAATATTTGAACTGGTAAAGGAAAACAATGTCAAATTCATACGTCTGCAGTTTACAGACATATTCGGTGTTCTAAAGAACGTGGCCATAACCTCGGACCAGCTGGGCAAGGCTCTGAACAATGAATGTATGTTTGACGGCTCTTCAATCGAGGGCTTTGCCAGGATAGAGGAATCAGACATGTATCTGTATACCGACCCGGATACTTTTGCCATTTTCCCATGGAGACCTCAGACGGGAAAAGTGGCAAGACTGATTTGTGACGTCTACACATCGGAAAGACAACCATTTACGGGAGACCCCAGGTATGTTTTGAAAAAATCAATAGAGAAAGCCAATTCCATGGGTTACAGCCACTTCAATGTCGGCCCGGAATGTGAATTTTTCCTTTTTCTCACAGACGCCGACGGCAATCCCACGACAATAACCCATGACAATGCGGGATATTTCGATTTGGGGCCCATCGACCTGGGCGAAAATGCAAGACGTGACATAAGCATGATCCTGGATGAGATGGGTTTTGAAATCGAAGCCAGTCACCACGAGGTCGCACCGGGTCAGCATGAAATAGATTTCAAGTACACCGACGCCCTGTCGGCGGCAGATGCCATAATGACATTCAAGCTTGTTGTCAAGGTGATGGCGCAAAGACACGGTCTTCATGCCACATTCATGCCAAAACCAATAACCGGGATAAGCGGTTCCGGAATGCATGCCAACATATCGCTGTTTAAAAACGGGGAGAATGCGTTTTTCGACCCTTCCGACAAATTGCAGTTAAGCGACGATGCATATAAATTCATAGGCGGGCTTACAAAAAACATCAAGGCAATAACGGCCCTTACCAATCCTACGGTGAATTCATACAAGCGTCTGGTTCCAGGATATGAAGCCCCGGTCTATATAGCCTGGTCGGCCAAAAACAGAAGTCCGCTTATAAGGGTGCCGGCCGCAAGGGGTGATTCAACAAGGCTTGAGTTGAGAAATCCCGATCCGTCCTGCAACCCTTATCTGGCCTTGGCCGGAATACTTGCAGCGGGTCTTGACGGAATTGAAAACAACGTTGAACCTCCCCCCCCTATAAACGGAAACATTTACGAAATGGATTGTGACGAAAGGGAAAAATGCAACATCCCCTCCCTTCCTGAAAATCTCCGTGACGCCATTATGGAAATGGAACGCAGCGATTTAACCAGGGATGTGCTGGGCAACCATGTGTTTGAAAAATACATTGATGCCAAGACAGCGGAATGGAACGCTTACAGGATGGCGGTCAGCAAATGGGAGCTGGATTCCTATCTGACGAAGTATTGAGGTGATGTCAATGCCGATGGACCTGAGGTTAAACGACATCGTGGAGTTGAAAAAACAGCATCCCTGCGGGTCTAAAAAATGGAAAATACTCAGGGTGGGCGCAGATTTCAGGATTCAATGCGAGGGTTGCGGCCACAGGGTCATGATTCCGAGGGTTAAACTCGAAAAACGGATCCGGAAGGTTTTTCGGGATGCTGACGAATGATTGTTTGCGGGTCCTTTTTTGGCAC
>CAZWVS010000019.1:0-9975 GCA_964636935.1 uncultured Clostridiaceae bacterium | reverse complement strand
ATGTTTTTAGCCATGGTCTTTTTGCTCTCTTCCTGTGTTCCCGGTGACGGACACGCCTCGGTTGAAAGACCCGCCAACTTCCTATGGGGGATATGGCACGGCTGGGTGGCGCCTGTTTCACTCGTTATAGGCCTTTTTAACAAGGGGATAAGGATATATGAAAAGATAAATACAGGCTGGTGGTATGACTTTGGTTTTTATCTGGCGATAGTCGGAGGTTTCGGAGGATTGGCTTTCTTCAGGCGAAGAAACAGGGTCAATGATAGAAGGGACCGCTGAAAATCCTTTTTTAGCTCATATGGGCTTTTTGTTTCTTTTGACATAAATCATGCCGTGCTATAGAATGATTTGTGAGAATTTTATTCGGAGGCAAAATATGATAGCAATCGGTAGCGATCACGCCGGGTTTTTTCTTAAAGGGGAAATAATCGGTTTTTTCAAGGAAAAGGGCATCGATTTCATTGATTGCGGTCCTGTTTCCGGAGAATCCGTCGATTACCCGGATTATGCCGAAAAAGTTGCACGCCTGATACTTGAGGGAAAATGTGACAAGGGCATAGCGATATGCGGAACCGGTCTTGGAATGTCGATTGCGGCAAACAAATTCCACGGCATCCGCGCAGCCCTTTGCACAACAATTTTTCACGCCAGACTTTCAAGGGGGCATAACAATGCAAATGTCCTGACTTTGGGAGCAAGGGTCACCGGAACCGATCTGGCCCTTGCCATTGTCGATGAATGGCTGAAGACAGGGTTTCAAGGCGGCAGGCATGACAGGCGAATCGGAAAAATACGCGTGATTGAAGAAAAAACATGCAGGGAGGATTAGGCATGACATACGACAAATACGACGAAATGGTCTTTGTTTTCGACCATCCGCTTATTCAGCACAAAATTTCACTCTTGAGGGACAAAAACACGGAAACAAAAGAGTTCAGGGAACTTGTAAGCGAAATCGCAATGCTTATGACATATGAGGTTACAAGGGAACTTCCTCTTAAAGAAGTTGAAATCGAGACACCGGTCGGAATAGCGCGAACAAGGATTTTATCCGGCAAAAAGATGGGAATCGTCCCCATCCTGCGTGCGGGACTCGGCATGGTGGAGGGCCTTTTAAAACTCATGCCCATGCTGAAGGTCGGCCATATCGGTCTTTACAGGGATCCGGATTCACTCGAACCTGTGGAGTACTACTGTAAATTGCCCGATGACGCATCGGATAGGGAAATGGTCATACTTGACCCCATGCTTGCTACCGGAGGGTCCGCCTCCGCCGCAATAACTTTCCTTAAAAAGCGCGACATCGACCAGATTAAACTGATGTGCCTCATAGCTGCTCCGGAAGGAATCGCCAAACTTAGAAACGATCACCCCGATGTACAGATTTTCTGTGCCTGTGTTGATGAGAAATTGAATTCCCATGCATACATAGTGCCCGGACTCGGCGATGCCGGCGACCGTCTGTTCGGAACAAAATAAAGGAGTCGAATTATGCCCAGACCTTCATGGGACGATTATTTCATGCAGATAGTCGATCTGGTTAAGTCACGCTCAACCTGCTTGAGACGCCAGGTAGGCGCCTTGATCGTAAGGGACAAACGCATTCTTACATCCGGCTACAACGGAGCTCCTGCGGGGGTTCGCCATTGTGCCGAGGTCGGATGCCTGAGACAGCAGATGAATGTCCCTTCGGGCGAAAGGCACGAATTGTGCCGGGCGGTGCACGCGGAACAAAACGCAATAGTGCAGGCCGCCTACATGGGGACATCGGTGAACGGAGCCACAATGTATGTATCCCTTCAACCCTGCTCCATGTGCGCAAAGCTTATTATAAACGCCGGTATAAAAAGGCTGGTTTTCAGAGGGGATTATCCCGATGCCCTTTCGATGTCGCTTCTGCAGGAGGCCGGCATAGAACTTGTCAATTATGACGAGGTTGAAAAATGAGTTTTATTCTCACATTCATTGCAGCCCTTGTTATCGCAGCCATGTCTTATCCATTGGCAAGGAAGCTGGCTTTCAAGACAGGGGCCATCAGCATCCCTTCCAAGGAGAGACACGTTCATTTTTCCCCGTTGCCGCTTCTTGGCGGACTTTCAATAATATCCGGTTTCGGTTTTTCAATATTTCTGAATTATCTGCTTAACGATTCATTTGTAGCGGACCGCGAGCTCATAGGTCTCATAAGCGGGATAATGATCATTGTCATCATGGGCATGCTTGATGACATCCTGGAACTGAAACCGGTGATAAAACTGCTTTTTCAAACCGGCGCGGCAATACTGGCAATCGTCATCTCCGGCTCGAGGATAGAGTTTTTAACAGACCCCAATTCCCTTACATCCATAATAACGCTCAATCCTGTTTTTTCTTTCGCAATCACGGTCTTTTGGATAGTGGCCCTTACCAATGCATTCAATATCATAGACGGTCTTGACGGCCTTGCCGCCGGAACCGGGGCCATAGCGGCCATAACACTTACAACAGTCGCTTTGATACGGCCGGATGCGGAGCTTCTAGGCTCATATTCCGCCATCATAACCGCAGCCCTGGCCGGCGCCTGTCTCGGCTTTCTTCCTTTTAACTTCAATCCGGCAAAGATTTTCATGGGCGAATCGGGATCAGCTTTCATAGGGTTCACGCTTGCGGTTGTTTCAATGCAGGGGACGCTTAAGTCCTACACCGCGCTTTCCATATTCATTCCGGTCATCGCCTTCGGTCTGCCGATTCTCGACACGGTTCTCGCCTTTTCAAGGAGGATAATAAAAAGAAAACCCATTTCGCAGGGGGATAGGCAGCATATACATCATAAGCTGATTGACAATCTCGGTTTCAGCCAGAAGACGACTGTCCTGATTCTTTATTCAGCCAGCCTTCTTCTAGGGTTGTTGTCCGTCGTTATGGCCGACAAAGGAATGAAGAACCTGGGCATCCTGCTGATATGCCTGCTGGCCATATTTGTTTTTGTGATATTTTTTATATACAGACCGTTTAAGGGTAGAGGGGGTAAAGCGCAGCCGGACAAACAGGATGACTCAATATCCGGGGAAAACGGCATGATTGAAAGCAAGGGGCTTTCTGAAAGGGACGGTGGGGATGAATAAGGTTTTGATAGTTTACGGAACGCGCCCCGACGCCATCAAGATGGCCCCGTTGGTGAAGGTTTTTCGTGATTCCGACGAAATTGAAACAGTTGTCTGCACTACGGCACAGCACAGACAGACCATAGACATGGTCAATGAAATATTCGGAATAGTCCCGGATTACGACCTTGACATAATGAAGGAAAGCCAAAGTCTCGAATATGTGACAACTTCCATAATGAAACGTTTCGGCAGGGTGTTGGATATGGAAGAGCCGGATATCGTGCTGGTTCACGGCGATACCGCAACCTGTCTTGTATGCGCGCTTTCCTCTTTTTACAAAAAAGTCGACGTCGGACATGTGGAGGCGGGCCTTAGGACGGATGACATGTATTCGCCTTTCCCCGAAGAAATGAACCGAAGGCTTGTTTCCGACATCGCTTCACTGCATTTCGCCCCTACGCAATCGAACCGCGAAAACCTGCTGCTTGAAAACATCGGCGGGGATAAGATTTTTGTAACCGGGAACACGGGCATAGACGCCCTGGGCACAACGGTGAGATCCGATTACCGTTTCAGCTGCAACGCGTTGAACAGCGTGGATTATTCGAAAAAAAAAGTGGTCATGCTCACCGCCCATAGAAGGGAGAATCTGGGAAAACCTCTGGAAAACATCTGCAAAGCAGTAATTGACATAGCTGATGCCTTCGATGATGTCGTATTTGTTTATCCTGTCCACCCCAACCCGGCTGTCAGAAACATAGTTATGCCCTTATTGTCTGGAAGGGACGACATAATACTCACCGATTTCATCACTGTGAGCGACAGTCACAACCTGATTAGCCGCTCCCGCCTGGTCATGACCGATTCCGGAGGACTTCAGGAGGAAGCCCCTGCAATGGGCAAGCCGGTACTGGTTCTTCGTAAAGAAACGGAGCGCCCGGAAGCGGTGGAGATGGGCACCGTTAAGCTTTCAGGCGTTATGAGGGACCGGATATTCGATGATGCATCCCTTCTTCTTTCAGACCCGGCCGCATATGAAAAGATGGCTTCGGCTGTAAACCCCTATGGGG
The DNA here is from genome assembly GCA_964636935.1 of uncultured Clostridiaceae bacterium. Taxonomy (GTDB): domain Bacteria; phylum Bacillota; class Clostridia; order DUPQ01; family DUPQ01; genus JAFGQE01. The sequence continues at coordinate 5,819 of CAZWVS010000019.1, read as the reverse complement.
ACGGTCATGCAAGCGAAAGGATTTTTCAGGCGGTAACAAATTATTTGCGGGAAAAGGCATGATACGGGGTTCCGGTATGCTGTCGTCAGTGCACGCGGCGGAATCAGCACAGGATGAATTCTTCATCCGAAAAGGCGATAATGTCGCCTTTTTCAATTCTTGCAGGTTTTCTTTTTTCTATTTTTTCCCCGTTTAAATAAGTTCCGTTCCTGCTGCCGAGATCCGATATGTAGATATTGCCTTCCTGTTCATATAGCCGGGCATGGGACTTGCCTATGCTGCCGTTGTATAGTCCGTATTCCTTTTGCAGCATCCCCCTCCCTATTGTCGTACCCTCCTCGTCGACGGGTATTTTTGTATCTATGCTGCATATGCCCGTAAGAAACATACCCCTTCCCTTTTCGGTTATCATCCCGGTTTCATCATCTTCGGGACCGGCCGTTGAAAAGCGCTTTTTCAGATTTGCAAGCAAAGACGGTTGCCTTAGGTTCTTTTCATGCATCACCTGAGCCTGTTTTTTCCCCGGCGCGGCCTCCTGTTCGTCCAATTTGTCCCATGAGGCCAATATGTTTCTTGGATTGAACGACGATTTCTTGGTTTCCTTAATCAGCCTTTCCCTGAAAATTTCGCTTCTTATGGAATATCCGTTGAAGTAGTTTCCAAGAAGGTTTGCCGTCAGTTTCCTGCAGGAACCGTTAAAATCATTTTTGTTAAAAGGGTTGAATACATACCTTGCCCCGGTAATGTCCCCTGCCGTGAATATAAGTTCCGGATCCAGCATTAAATGGTCTTTGTCTATCATATATTCGGCACATACGGCCTGCAGTCCGTCGATCGAGTACATTAGCTTCCGCATCCCCTCTACATCCGTACCTTTTTCCTGGAGAAGGTCCGCAAGGCTTACATCCGTATCGACACAGTACATGTTTTTTGTTTTCCCCTCCCCCTCCACGGTGCAAAAGGGCACAAGGACATCGGGCTCCGTCCTTTTTATCATTTCAAGCATATAGTCCGGGCAGACCGATACCCCTTCGGTAGAGATGTAGTTTTTCCCGTTGGTGTTGATTGTTTCAAATTTCATGTCAGTACCCCGTCCTCAATTTGTTTATTATGTCCGAATCATCGAACACGCTTCCCAGTATTTCATTCACGAAATTCACAATGGCTTCCCTGAATATCAATGCCACACCTACAAGAACCGCCACTATGATAACCACCTCGACCGTCCCCATCCCCTTGTTGTCTAGACGGAATGTCTTTTTCATTTGCCTCACACACCTTTCATCATTAATATCGCGGGGGCGGCCAGTATGATCAAAATGCCGGCCAGGCCCAATACAAGGGGGAAAACCGTTTTCGAAACCGCCTCCTCCGCTTTTTTCCCGGCTTCCCCCTCCCTTGCCTCCCAGCTTTTCACCGCGCATTCCTTCAGCATGGAGATGGTGTCGCCGCCTTCCTTGACAGCCTGGCTGACAACCCCTGCGAACGTATGGACTTCCGGAACCGCCAGTTTTGAGGAAAATCTGTAGATTGCGTCCTCCAGTGATATTCCGGCGTTGTTTCTGAGGATAACAAGCCTCGCCTCTTTATAAAACTCACTTCTTATGTTTTTGCGTGAAGCCCTTTCCCAGGACTCCCTTATCCCAAGCCCCGCACCCGCCATTATCGCGAGATCCGTGCAAAAAACCGGAAAGTCCCTCATGATTTCCCGTCTCCTCTTCTTTATTTGCGCATCCAAATCAATCGAAGGGAGGACATAACCTACAACCGGCATCACAATTGAAAAGGCTGCTTCCCAAGTCCCTGTTTTCATAAAGGTGGCGGCGATGGCGGGAAATATGAGAAAAACAAGGAACGCGGAGATTTTCACCGAAAAGTGCAGTATGTTCAGATTGTCGCTTCCACCGCCGCCATAAAGAAAAATCAGTTTCCCCGTACTTGCCGCCGCCTTGCCTTTCATCACCATCGAACAGGCCTTGTAAACCGCGGGTTGAACAAAACGGGTGAAACTCCCATGCCTTAAAACCGGCTTAGCCTTGAGCTTTTTGGAAAGTATCAATAAAGTTGTCATTATCAGCGCATATACAACCGTCTCCATATCACACCTCTATCGCCATGACTTTTTTACACAAAATCCATTCGCAGATGAACAGCAACCCCGCAAGTCCCATCACAATTCTTCCTGTGACAGTCGTATACAAAGGCTCCAGATAGGATCCTGTTGTCGCATATAAAACAACCAGCAGGGCAAAGGGCGCGGCGGTTATTATCCTCTGTTCAAGCCTCTTGCCGGACAGCAGCACATTGATCTTTTTTTCCATTCGCATTTTACCCGCAAGAATGTTTATGGTCCTCACGGTTATTTCCTTGATGTTGCCGCCGGTCTCCTCGCAGACGGCAATGCTGCGGGCGAATATGTACGCATCTTCAATATCGATCTTCCCTGCAAGCTCATTGAGGATTTTTTCCGTTGACGTGTTTATATCGAATCTACCGGTGATGCCTGAAATCCACTTATAAAGAGAATCCCCCCCGTGCATTTTCCTGTAATCTCCGGCCGCTTTCAGGAAAGCTTTTGAAACGGTCCCCGACGAACCGAGCACAGGCAGAAGGCATATCAGAAAGTCGTAAAATCTTTCAGCCATCTCCCTGTCCCTTTTCATTTTATCCACATTGCTGTCCGAAACAGACAATGCAAGGAAAATCACAGCGGATGCAAGGGATATTAAAAACGATGCGAACATTATGTGCGCCATTGCAAATCCCGCGGCGGCGTTCCACATACACCTTTTAACCGATCTCCCTATTATTGAATTTTGCACTTTCCTCAATTTCATTAAGCCGAACCAACCCTCCGCTTTGCATGTCGTATCCGTACAACCTGTTCATTGAAATTTCCCCTTTTTTGTCCGGGCACACTTCGCATATTTCCGTAATTTTTCTCTTCCCTCCCGGTTTTGAAACGCAAACCACAATGTCTATTGCGGTCGCAATCTGCTTTCGGACGGCGACAAGAGGCATGTCCCTTCCTGTCAAAACCATGGTTTCAAGCCTGGATATGAGCTCCGCAGGGGAATTTGCATGTCCCGTCGAAATGGATCCTTCATGACCGGTGTTCATCGCCTGCAGCATGTCCAGAGCCTCTTCACCCCGCACTTCACCCACTATTATCCTGTCAGGTCTCATCCTGAGGCTTGTCTTTATCAGGTCGCGTATCCCTATCAACCCTTTGCCTTCCGTGTTCATCATCCTGGTCTCAAGCCTCACTATGTTTTCCGCCTTGTCTATTTTAAGTTCCGCGGAATCCTCTATTGTGATAATCCTCTCATCGGCGCCGGTGCGGTTTGCCAGGACATTTAAAAGGGTTGTCTTTCCGGTTCCCGCCCCCCCGCATATGAAAATGTTGTATCGGGCTACATATGCATCCTCTAAAAATTCAAGCGCCTCTTCGCTGCAAAATCCGTTTCTTATAAGCTGATCACCGGTTATGGGTGTTTCTGGAAACTTCCTTATCGTAACGGAATGGCCGTTTACCGATACGGGGCTTAGCACTATGTTTATGCGTGTCCCGTCATGCAGGCATGCATCTGTGATGGGAGCGGATGCGTTGACGGTCCTGCCCGACTTCCTGCATATTGTCCTTATGATTTTCATGCATTCGTCGGGACCGGTCAGTTCAAAGTCCGCTTTTTTTATCAATCCCGCCTTTTCATAATAGACTTTTTCCCCGTTAATCATTATTTCCGTGACGCCATCTTCTTCATATAGGCTTTGTATGGAGCCGAATCCAAGTATTTCATCACATGCCTTTTTTGATAGTTTCATGGCGGATTCGGCATTTCCCCGATTCTCAAAACAGGTGGCAAAAGCCATTTCCACTATGAGAGCCCTTATTGCGGGTTCGGGCATTTCATCGGAGCCGTCCATTTTCACAGCTATTTCACTTTTGATTTTTTCTATTTCCCTATCCATTTAATTTCCTATCATTTTGATTATCCGGTCTATTCCGTTCCAGAATTTGTCCGGCCTGTCATTGAAGATGTTCCTGCTCCGGGGAAGCGCCAAACCGCCGCTGTCCGAAAAATTGTCAACTTCATTGATTGTCACTTCCTCTCTTTCTTTCAAATATTCCATCATGTTTTCCTGTCTTTTGTTTTCACTGCCGCCCTTTACAAATATTACGTTTGACGCGTTTTTCAAAATTTCCATATAACCGTCGGTCGGCATGGCGGGCACATCCAGAACCATGGTGCGGTAGAATTCTCTTCTTCTCATATTGTCCATGAAAAATTCAGCCTCCTCCCGGTTAAAAAACCCGTCGGTGGAAGGCCTTGCATTCGTTATGTAGTCGACCCTTCTTTTTTCATCTCTCCGGGAAAGTGTTTTCACCTTGGCGGCAATGGAGTCGTCTTTACCGTACACAAGACAGAACAATTCAGTCACCGGATTTTTACCTTTTGTTAAAAAAGGCGGCTCTCCGCTGGACATGGGGTTCATGTCCATGTATAAAACCTTGACGCCTTTTTCCGCCATGCGGCAGGCCAGCGCTTTCGCAACGGTGCTTTTACCCGCTCCCCCCGCAGCCGACGTGACGCAAATGACATGGGCCTCCTGTCCCGAATCCACTTTGTCCGCTCCCCCGTTAAAACTGCAGATTTCAAAAAGGTCTGAACAAATCGATGACGCTTTTTTGTATTTTTCAATATCCCCTCCGCCGTCTTTGATTATTATCACGTTTTTCCTGTTTCTTTTATTTATGTGATCGCTTATCAAGTAATCGGCTTTCCGAGCGTCTTCACTTACATCTGTATGAAAATACCTGCCGTAGTTCAATCTTATATAGTCGATAAGATTGTCGAAATAGTCCCTGTCTTTCACATCGAAGCCCAATCTGATCCGTTTCATAATTTTCTCCTCGAAATCAGTATAACGTTATTAACATTTATTGTCATTATACGGATGGTATAAATTCACCTTGTTTTTTAAACCGGTGTTTAAACAAATCCGTTATTTGTTATAATGGTGTTGAATGAAACAGGCAAGTCTCGATTTGAACGGAGGATTATAATGGATATTGCAAAATATATCGACCACACGCTTCTAAAACCGGAAGCGTCCAAGAAAGAAATTGAAAAATTGTGCGGTGAAGCCCTCGAATTCGGATTCTATTCCATCTGTATAAACAGCAGCCGCGTAAAATACGCCGCAGACCTTCTCGCCCCATCCGATGTCAAAGTATGCTCGGTTGTAGGCTTTCCCCTTGGCGCATGCACAACCGAAACAAAGGTGTTTGAAACAGAGCAGGCGGTCGGGGGCGGCGCGTCGGAAATCGACATGGTCATGAACATCGGCAAATTCAAAGACGGGGATTATGAATATGTGCAAAGCGATATCGAACGGGTTGTGAAATCCGCGCATTCCTCCGACGCCATCGTAAAAGTGATACTCGAAACCTGTCTTCTCGACAATGATGAAATTGTTAAGGCATGCGAGCTGTGTGTGGCCGCCGGGGCGGATTTTGTCAAGACATCCACGGGTTTCAACAAAAGCGGAGCCACTCTTGAAGCTGTTGCCGTAATGAAAAAAGCCGTAGGCAACAAGGCATTGGTTAAGGCTGCGGGAGGCGTGAGGGACTATCAATCAGCTGTGGATTTCATCAATGCGGGCGCATCCAGGCTGGGATGCAGCTCTTCCGTGGCCGTAGTGCAAGGCGAGAAAGCGTCAACCGATTATTGACCGTCGGGAGACTGCTGAATATTACGGGGTTTTATGCTTAAGTGAAGAACACCCGTGACTTCAGTCATGGGATGAATTCACTC
>CAZWVS010000018.1:0-18757 GCA_964636935.1 uncultured Clostridiaceae bacterium | reverse complement strand
TGAAGGCAATCTTAAAAAATCCTATGAAATCATGACCGAGAACAACAAGATACCGGAGATTTGCTCATACACATGTCCATCCGAGGTTTTATGTGAAAGCAAATGCACGGCCGGAATACTCGGCAAAAGCGCAGTGCCCATAAGGGAAATTCAAAAATATGTTACAACCAGGGCGCGTAAAGAGGGATGGACAAGGATAAAGGCCGGCGAACCGAAAGGTAAAAAAGTTGCCGTGATTGGTTTCGGAGGGGCAGGCATAGCCTGCGCGGTCACCCTTATTGAAGCCGGAATATCGGTTGTCGTATATGAAGCGGGAGACTGTCCCGGAGGTACGGCGGAATCCGTAATACCCTTTGCAAGACTGCCGAAAGACATATTGAAAAACGAAGTGGAAAGCATGGGACTTGAGGATACAGGGCTTTTTGAAATCAAATACAACAAAGCGATAGGAAAAGATTTCACCCTTGACGACATAATGGAAGAAGGAGCGGATGCGGTGTTTATAGGAGCGGGGATGTGCAAGTCCTCCAGTCTTGATTTCGATCCGAAGCCCGAGGGTGTTTATGATGCGATGGAATTCCTGCATAAAGTGAAAACTTGTGAAATAAAACTGAGGAAAAACATGTCGGCGGCCGTCATAGGCGGCGGGAACACCGCCATGGATGCGGCAACCTCCTTGAAACGGGAAGGCGTGGAAAATGTTTACATAATCTACAGACGTTCTTTCAAGGAACTTCCCGCTTGGGAGGAGGAAGTCAGGACAGCCCTGGACATGGGTGTCCACTTCATGATACTCAACCAGCCGATCGCATATGTGGGCGATGATAAGCTTGAAGGTGTCAAAATCTCACATACCGTTCTGGGTGAAAAAGATGAATCGGGAAGGGCAAGGCCCATAATCATCCCCGATTCCGAATACGTCCTTCCTGTAACAATGTGCATTGAGGCCACAGGCCAGAGGGTTCCCGAAGAATTGATTGAGAATCTGCGGGGTGTTGAATTTAAAAAGGGTATAATCCAAGTGGACGGTAAAATGAAAACTTCACGGGACAAGGTTTTTGCCGGCGGCGACATTATAAACGGCGGCACGACAGTGGTCCAGGCGGCCGGCGAGGGAAGGAAAGCCGCCGAATCGATAATCAATGAATTAATTTAGGAGGACAGTAAAATGACAAACAAAAGAGTCGCCCTGGTGACAGGCGCTGCAAGAGGGATAGGCAACGGAATAGCGCTTCAGCTTGCAAAAGACGGTTACAACATTGCAATCATGGATGTTTTAAAGGAAAGCGATGTGGAAGAAAACATCGATCAAGTCAGAAAAGCCGGAGCCGAAGTTCTTTATGTCAACGGGGATATAACCAGTGCCAAAAGCAGGGAGGAAGTTGTTTCAAAAACCATAGACAAATTCGGCAGGATCGACACCCTCGTCAACAATGCGGGTGTGGGCCCCAAGGTCAGAATGGACATATTGGAGACGACCGAGGAAAGTTTTGATTTCGTGACAGGCATCAATCTGAAAGGAACCTTTTTCCTGACACAGCTGGTTGCGAACAAGATGATAGGTTTTACAAAGGAAATCGAAGACTACATGCCCATGATTGTAAATATAGCTTCAATGTCATCTTATGTATCATCGGTATCAAGGGGTGAATATTGTATTTCAAAAGCGGGTGTCAGCATGGTTACCAAACTTTTTGCGGACAGGCTTGCTGAATTCGGAATAAATGTATATGAAATCAGACCGGGTATCATTTTGACTCCTATGACGTCGGTTGTAAAGGATAAGTACGACAAACTCATAGCGGAAGGGATCACACCCATTAAACGCTGGGGTTATCCGGAGGATATTGCAAATGCGGTTTCTGCATTCTGTTCAGGTAAATTCGCCTTTTCAACAGGCGAAGTGGTGAACGTGGACGGCGGATTCCACATCCAGCGGCTTTAAGGAGGCAATGATGAATAAAGAAAAAGTAACAATAAAGGGCATGGAATTCGATGTGTATTCCATGAACACGATCGTGGTGGGGACCGGCGCGGCCGGATATAACGCCGCGGACTCGCTTTATGACCTGGGGCAGAAAGACATAGCCATAGTGACCGAGGGTATAAAGATGGGTACGTCAAGAAATACCGGCTCGGACAAGCAGACCTATTACAAGCTTACACTTTCAGGAAACACCCCGGATTCCGTTTTCGAAATGGCGAGCACGCTGTTCAAGGGCGGATCGATGCATGGCGACATAGCGTTGGTGGAAGCCGCGCTTTCCGCCAAGGGCTTTTATAAGCTCGCATCCATAGGGGTTCCATTCCCTCACAACAAATACGGTGAATACATAGGATACAAGACCGACCATGATCCCAGGGAAAGGGCAACATCGGCCGGCCCGCTCACTTCGAAATTCATGACGGAAAAGCTCGAAGTCCAAATCAAGAAGAAGGGGATCGACATTTTTGACGGTTTTGTCATAATAGCTGTCCTTACAGAAGGTGACAAGGCGATGGGCCTACTTGCCGTCGATACGAAAAAGCAGGATTCCCCAAATAAAGGCTTGACGCTTTTCAACTGCACGAATATCGTTTTCGCGACAGGCGGACCTGCGGGAATATACCTTACAAGCGTATATCCGGAAAGCCAGACCGGCAGTTCCGGCATAGCATACGAAGCTGGCGCTGCGGGTATCAACCTCACCGAATCCCAGTACGGGATAGCGTCCACGAAATTCAGATGGAACCTTTCCGGAACCTATCAGCAGGTGGTGCCCAGATATGTTTCAACCGACGCCGACGGCGAAGATGAAAAAGAATTCCTTGATGAATATTTCGAAGACAAGGGAAAAATGCTTGACGCCATATTCCTTAAAGGGTATCAATGGCCTTTCGATCCGAGAAAGATCGACAACTACGGCTCATCGATAATCGACATACTTGTCTACAATGAAACCCAGATTAAAGGAAGAAGGGTTTTCATGGACTTCATGAAAAACCCCACATGCGCCGTCAAGGACGGAGAGTTCGATTTTAAAATGCTGGGCGAAGAAAGCTATAATTATCTTAAAAATTCAAATGCGCTTTTCGGGAAACCCATTGAAAGGCTGGCCCATATGAACCAGCCGGCCATAGACCTGTACATGGACAACGGAATAGACCTCACTTCGGAATATCTGGAAATCGCCGTGTGCGCACAGCACAACAACGGTGGATTGAAAGGCGACATATGGTGGGAAAGCAATATAAGGCATCTTTTCCCGGTAGGTGAAGTTAACGGGACTTTCGGCGTATACAGACCGGGAGGCAGTGCTCTAAATTCAACCCAGGTCGGATCCTTCCGCGCAGCACAGTATATAGCGGCAAACTACACGGAAGAACCCAACGACATTGATGATTTTGCAAAGATCGCCGAAGGCAAACTGGTCGAGTGTCTTGAAAGGGCTGAAAAAATAACCTCCGACACATCGAACGTGATAGAAAAAAGACAGCGGATGCAGGCGAGGATGACCAGGGCGGGAGCCCATATCAGATCTCTTGAAGATGCAAAGGCGGCACTGGAAGAGGCTGTCGGTGACCTTGCCGAATTTGATGAAACAACTAAAATCAAGAGCCCCCATGAGCTTGCAGAGGCATTCAGGAACAGGGACATATTGATCACTCAAATCGTATACCTGAAAGCAATTTACGAATACATACAAAAAGGAGGACGCTCCAGGGGTTCGTATCTTGTAAGCGACGAAAAGGGGAAAAAGCCCCTCGATAAATTGTCGGACGACTTCAAATTCACACTTGATGACGGCAAACTGCTTGAAAAGGCATGCTCGATAAAACTTGTCTTGAAAGACGGCAAACCCGAATTCGAAGTCGACTGGGAGGATGTTAGGCCAATCCCCACGGAAGACAACTGGTTTGAAAACGTTTGGAGCGCATTCAGGCGGGGCGAGATAGTGAAATGACAAAGAGGCTGCTTCGGCAGCCTTTTTTGATTTTTCAAATATAAAAATATTGTCGACGAAAGGATGTCTTTCGTTGAGATCCCGAAAAAACCATGTCAAACGGGATGAGAAGGGGATGGAATATGAGCAAAAAACTACTTGCTGTAATAGATGACAAAATAGAGCTGTTTCTTTATGAAGGGATTCTTAAGAACAACAACATACCGTATGAAATAAAACAAAATGGTGCGGACGGCTACAAAAAAATAATCATGGGAGTCGGAGCATACTCTGTTCCTGCAGACATATACGTGCCTGAAGAGTTCTACGAAAAAGCCGTTGAATTGACTGAAGTAGTAAAAAGCGGTGACAGCGAGCCGCCTTTCGGTGAAAACAACCCCCATAGGAGAAAGAAGATAATATTCGCATGGATAACAGCCGGCATATTCATAACGGCCGTATTGCTTATATTTATTTTGACAAATTTGAATTAGAAGATGTGTAAACATGGAGGATAAAATGAAGGATATCGACTGGAAAAGTGTAAAAAACAAGATTGAATCCCATCAATGGGCAAAGGACCTGTACGATGGGATTAAAAGCGATACCGACGAGTTCATAGGGACATATGATGACGATGTTTCCAAAACAGCGGGCTGGGGGCATAATTTCCACTGCGACCATTGCTCGGGAAGGCTTGAATTCAACATAAGATCCCCGCATGAGCATAAGTGCACGGTTTGCGGAAAAATAAACAGGGGGCCGAAAAAGGATAATGCATGGACTGCATCCTACAGAAGCAGGACATTCGGAATGATTTTCAATGCCGCGGTTTTATATAATCTTGAAAAAAACGAAGCCTATCCCGCATTCATAAGAAAAGTCATGGACTTTTTCGCCGACAACTACGATGATTTCACAGCCGAGTCGCCGGCGAAGCGATTTGAGGGTAAGCTGACGGGAATAAACCTGTCCGACGCTACAAGCATAATCCAGGGGGTGTTCGGACTTGATATGACAAGGGAATGCTTTTCCAGTAAGGAAATGGATAAATGGCATAAGAACCTGTTCATGCCGCAAGCGGACATGTACGACCAGTTTTCCAATAAAATATATAACATTCCCGCATGGATGAAGGCGGCGGAAGGCATAATCGGCATTTTCTTCAATGACAAGAAGATCATCGATAGGGCTTTCTACTCCAGGTTCGGCATAATGGACCAGATGAGAAGGGGTGTCACAAAAGAGGGGATGTGGTTTGAGTATTCACCCCATTATCATTTCTACTGCGCACATCCCATAACCTATCTCGTCTATTTCGCCAAAAGATATGAATTGGACATCCCCGATTCAAAAGAGCTTTACGATCATCTTGAAAAATTGTATATGTATCCCATAAAGAACATGTTCAGAAACGGCTATCTTCCCAACCCCGGCGACGGATGGCCGGAAATACATATAACAAAATATAAGAACCAGATGGAATACGCAGCCACGGTTCTCGACAACGACTATATAAAGCAGGTGATTGGAACATGCTATCTTGATGGAAAGGAAAAGTCGTCGGCGGCGCGCCTTCTGTTCAACCCAGGTTATGAAAACAAAGGGCTTCCCGTTTTCGGTTCACAGAACAACGAGGATTCATTCAATGCCATATTAAAAAACGGGCAGACGGAAGTGTTTGTAAAAACAGGTATAACCACGATAAGCCATGCGCATCCGGATGTAATGAACATAGAGCTTGCCTTCTATGACGACCTTGTATCATACGATCTTGGAAGCAACGGGTACAGCACTAGGATTTTCAACGAATGGCAGCATAAATCCATAAGCCACAATACGGTGGTCCTCGACATGATGGACCAGAAATACGAGCCTGTGGGCGAAGGTATCTGGCCGGAAGGCATTGTCGAGCATTATGATGAAAACAGAATAAGGGCGAAAAGCAAAAACGTATACGAATGCTGCGACTATACAAGGGACCTGCGGATTGACGGACCGAAACTATATGATGAATTCACAATCAGGGGGGTTGAACAATATACGATCGACTGGCTGTTCTATTGTGAAGGGGAACTCCTTTGTGATTACGACACAGTGGAATCCGGTCCGCTGGGGGACGGGGAAGGCTATCAGCATCTTTTCAATATAAGGGGCTTTGTTACGGATGACGACTGGCGGGTGGTTTTTAAATTGAAGGACAAATCCGTCACCGTAGGCATGAAGGGCGAGCCCGGGACAAAGATTTATCTTTTTGACAGCTATACGTTTGACTTCAACACCACAAGACCGGGTATCCTGGTGCGAAGACAGGGAAGCCAAACGGTATATGAAACAGAATACGAATGCGTTAAAAGAGGTGTGTGATGATTAATTCAGGCAAATGGATATGGTGTCCCGTAATAGAGGGCACAGAAAACACCGCTGTGTTTTTTAGAAGGGAATTCACTGTTCAAAACCGCGGGGATACGATTTTAAAGATAAGCGCGGATACAAGATATGTCGCATACATAAACGGAGTTGAAATAGGCAGGGGGCCCATACGTTCCACTATAGAAAGATGGTTCTACGACGAATATGATTTGAGCCCGCTGATAGATGAAGGCAAAAACACCCTGGCTGTCAGGGTATGGGATTACGGACAATCCACATACCAGACCATAGTCCATAAGGGCGGACTTGTTTTTTCAATAACCGGCAATGGAGAGGTCGTCGCCGGATCCGACGAAGACACTCTGTGTGTTCAGGACAAGGGCCTTGTCTCAAGGACTGTGAAAAGAAATGTCAATCTGGGTTTCATGGAACATTACGATGCGCGAAAAGCGGAATTGACATGGTGGAAAAAGGAATATGACGACAGCGGTTGGGAAAAAGGCGTAGTGGTTGAAGACGATTGGGGGGAACTTGCAAAAAGACCCGTGAAGTATCCCGACCGCAAGAGAATCAGTGCCGGGGAAGTGGTGAGCATCCGCGAAGTGAAAAACCGAAGGAAGGTTGTTTCGCTGAATGCCAGGGATTCCCTTTTTCCGGGGCGGAGGGATGCAAATGCAACAATAATGACAGCGTATATAGGCGCCGTAATCGAAAGCGATACCGCGCAGGAGGGCATCATAGCGTTCCCTACGAACAAATGGAATGGAATGCACGGGAATTTTAAAATCGACGGAAAGCTTTATCCGGTGGGCAAAGGGGACAGGGAGAAAAAGGTAAGCCTCAAACGAGGAAAACAGTTTTTCCTGATGGAGTTGAATGCGAAGTTCGACGACCTGTTTGCACACATAGAATATGAATTTGAAGAAAATGTGACATTTAGGGAGTTTTTCACAGCAGGACCCCTGAGATCCATTGAAAACAAAACCGACGGATACTCGAAAATATACGGCGGGCTTAACGATTATGACGGATATGGAACCGGACCGGGGGGGGATGCTGATATTTTCAGCTGTTTGTCAAAATCCGAAATTGAAAAAGCGGGAGCGGTTGTGAAAGATATGGATAGGTCATATGTCTTTAATGACGAATATATTTTTTCATTGGTTAAAAATACGGATGTGCTTTCGCAAATACCCGTCGGCAGGGGGCATAACGGGATTCTGCACGGAAATTCGGACACTCTTGAAATTGATCCGCCATCCGGCGGAGGCGACATGGAGGTGATTCTTGATTTCACAGATATCTTCGTGGGTAATTTCGAATTCTCGATAAAAGCTCCCGAAGGCGCTGTCATGGACATATACTGTTATGAAAACATGTACGGTGGTGAGATCGACTACACTTTCGGACTCAACAACAGCATACGCTACATATGCAAGGACGGCTGGCAGGAATATTCAACCCTGTCGAGAATAGGGCTCAGATATATGATGATTGTCTTCAGGAATCAGACTGATGCCGTTGAAATAAAGGATATGAGCGTCATGCAGGCCGGTTATCCCGTCAGCAGAAACGGAAATTTCAGATGCAGCGATTGGAAACTGAATAAGATATTTGAAATATCAAGACGCACCAACATGCTGTGCAGCGAAGACACATTCGCAGACAGCCCGACCTATGAACAGGCATACTGGAGCGGGGACGCCCAGGTCAGCGCAGCCGTAAGCGCCTTTTATTTCGGTGAATACGAACTGCTAAGACACTGCCTTATGCAGGTTCCTCTGGGAAGGAAATACACCAGGTTGCTGCCCGCCCTCATGCCCACGGACTGGGAAACCGCAATTCCCATGTGGACCATGAACTGGATGATATCAATAGAACAGTACATCTTCTACACAGGTGACGGGACAATCGCCTTCGACCTCTATGATGAAGTAGTTGAAACGCTTATGTATTATTTCAATTTCATTACGGATGAAGGAGCGTTTTCAATATCGGCATGGAACATGGTCGACTGGGCGCCGATGGACATAGGTAACGAAGGGGTGGTCACCGCCCAGCATGGATTGCTGGCCCACTGCTGTAAAATCGCCGCCGACCTTGCGAAAATCGTCGGACGCAACGACGAAGTTGAAAAATTCAATGAAAAACGGGAACTGCTGCTTTCATACCTGGATGAATTCCTGTGGGATGAAAATCGAGGTGGTTTCTTCGATGGTTGGGAAGAAGGAAAAGGCTATTCGAAGACCGTGAGCGTACAGACCAACACCCTGCTTGAACAGTATGGACTTATTGAAGACAAAAAGAAAAGGGAGATGGTGATAAAATCGTTGAAAGGGGACAGGGAGGGCTGGGTAGAACCGGGTTCGCCGTTCATCTTCTTCTACCTTTTCGAAGTATGGCATAAATACGGAATGGATAAAAAGATAATAGAAGAAATACGGGAAAAGTGGGGTATGATGCTCAGATACGACTCCACAACCTGTTGGGAGGTCTTCCCCGGGTTCTATGAGAATTCAAGAACCAGGAGCTACTGCCACTCCTGGTCGTCTTCGCCCGGCTACATCATGATAAAATACATACTCGGCATGGTTCCTGTGGATAAGGGGTTTGCCAGGATGAAAATCGACATTCCCGAAACCGACATAGAATGGGCGGAAGGTTCCATACCCACTCCTCTGGGCAGAGTAGACATATATTGGTCCCGGGTTGACGGAAAGCGCAAATTCAGAGCCAGGCTTCCCAAAGACATTGAGGTGATGGAAGAGAAATTTGACGACTGGGATATAACCCTTGAAAGGTATTGATAAATGACAGGACATCTAAATAGGGAATTCGACATCACGATCGGGAACAGCGATTTGTTCGGCAGGCTAAAAGTTTCCGAATTGTTTCGCTTCATGCAGGAAAGCGCTGCAATGCACGCCGGCATCCTGGGGGTTGGCATGGATGAAATGATGGGGAAAAACATCACATTCGTTCTGGTGAGGGTTAAAATTGAAATAAACGAAATGCCGGCAATAGGCCGAACAATTAATCTAAAGACCTTCCCTGTAGGGATGAACAGGCATTTTTTCATAAGGGATTTTGTCATAAGCACAGGTGGCGTCGAATTTGCAAAAGCCCGAACCTGCTGGTTGGTGATGGATTTAAAATCAAGAAGACCGGTAAAAGCAGACAACCCCGCGATTGAAATGGCCCCTGCGTTGGAAGGTGAAAAGCCTCCCGAGGTTCCCCAAAAACCCGTGTCCGGCGGAAATGAAACAAAATTCAATGAAATAAGGGTCGGGTATTCGCTTATAGACATTCTGGGGCATGTCAACAATACACGTTACATGGAATGGGTCGAAGACTGCATGGGTACGGATTTTTTCAAAAACAACAGGAGTTATTCAATCACCTTGAATTTCTCGTGCGAATTGGTGGAAAACGATAAAATTGATATAATGGGAGACAATAAAACCTGCCTTGGCAGAAATGAAAAAGGGAAGGAATGCTTCATTGCTTCTTTTGAAGGGAAGGTGTGACATGTTCAAGGTAAAAACCTACAACAAGATTTCCGAAAAAGGCCTGGGATTGATGAAAGGTGGGAAATATGTCGTTTCCGCCGAAGAATCAAATCCGGATGCCATGGTTCTGCGCAGCTTTAAGTTGAGCGAAGGGACGATCGGGGATGAAGTCAAGTGCATAGCCCGTGCGGGAGCCGGGGTCAACAACATCCCTGTAGACAAATGTTCTGAAAAAGGGATTGTGGTTTTCAATACGCCGGGAGCCAATGCGAATGCGGTGAAGGAGTTGACGATTTGCGGATTGTTCCTCGCCGCGCGTGACATTTCAAAAGCGCTGGAATTCTGTAAAGGCCTTGAAAACATCGAAGACCCGGGAGCGGAGGTTGAAAAGAATAAATCGCAGTTCAAAGGACCTGAAATCAAAAACAAGAATCTCGGGGTCATCGGACTGGGAGCAATAGGTGTCATGGTGGCAAATGCCGCTGCAGACCTGGGCATGAACGTATACGGATTCGACCCGTTCATATCCGTTGAACATGCGTGGGGGCTTTCGAGGAGGGTTATCAAGGCTGCAGATTCCGATGAGATATATAAAAACTGCGATTATGTGACGATACACGTGCCGCTTCTTGATTCCACACGGAACATGATAAATGCGGATACCATTGAAAAAATGAAAAACGGTGTGAGGGTGTTGAACTTCTCCAGGGGAGGGCTGGTGGATGCAAAAGTCGTTAAAGAGGCACTGGATTCAGGAAAGGTTGCGCGATATGTCACGGATTTCCCGGATAAGGATTTGATCGGAAACCCGGGAGCCGTCTGCATACCCCATCTTGGGGCTTCAACCTTCGAATCCGAAGAAAACTGCGCCGTCATGGCTGTGACCCAGGTGATGGATTACCTGGAAACGGGCGGCATTGTTAACTCTGTGAACTTCCCCCAATGCAAAATGGATAAGAAGGCGCCGTTTAGGGTATGCATTGTCCACAAAAACATCCCAAGCGTGTTAAGCAGAATATCATCATTGCTTGCCGCCACGGGTATCAACATAGAAGACATGATAAACAAAGGCAAGGACAAATATGCCTATACCATGATCGATGTGTCGACTGAAATTTCCGATGACTGCATAAATAAGATGCAAGACGTGGAAGGCATACTAAAAATCAGGATCATAAAATAGGGGAACAGGGGTTGTCGGATACAGCAGGAGTTTATGGCATGGGCGAAAGCCGGATATGATGCTTCATGTGCCGGTCAGCTGTTATCTGCAATTGATTCAAAAACTTTCATTCGCCAAAAAACCCTTTGAGGGATTCCATGGTCCGCCCATATGATGCGAGGGCTTCGTTAAATGCATGCCCGGGCTCATAATGGAAGTCGTCGGCATTTTTCACCGGAATGATTCTGTAGTTGAGCCCGGTTTCATCGTTGAATTTATAAGGCCAGGTGGGTATGGGCATTACCGAGGCGAGTGAGACACTGCCGTCGTCTTCAAACTTGAATTCCATTGAAACCATCACGCCGTCTTCCGTGTATATGGCGTTCTTCCTGTTGTCCTCGCGTATGAAATTCGAAATGAAATTACCCATTGAATAAATGACATATTTGTATTCGTTGTCTATGAAAAACACTTCATCGGGTCTTATCACATGGGGATGTGTTCCAAGAATCACGTCCGCTCCGGCTTCGAAAAAACTTATGGCATATTCGCGCTGCCAGGGTTCCGCCTCCCGGGTGTATTCGTTTCCCCAGTGGATATAGAGGATGATCAAATCCGAATGTTTTTTCGCTTCTCCTATATCCTCAATGACGGATTCGCGATTAAGGCGGTTCACCATATATGCCTTGTCTTCTCCCAACAAAGGTTCATTTCCATTAATGTGTTGAGTATATGCGAGTATGCCGACATTGGCGCCGGCAACTTCCATGGTATGGAAGGTGGGGCCTTCTTCAATATTCGTACCAACAGGCGAAAGCC
Source organism: uncultured Clostridiaceae bacterium (assembly GCA_964636935.1). Lineage (GTDB taxonomy): Bacteria > Bacillota > Clostridia > DUPQ01 > DUPQ01 > JAFGQE01. The sequence continues at coordinate 6,971 of CAZWVS010000018.1, read as the reverse complement.
CTGCGGCGATGATTTTTTCATGGGTCTTAATCAAACCGTCGACCCTGCGGTCCAGAATGTGGTTGTTCGCAGTGACAACTACATCAAATCCGGCAAAAGCAAGCGCGTCAATTATTGAATCGGGTGTGTTGAAAAGTGGAAAACTGGTATATCGTTGTTCCGGTCCGGCTGTAACGGTTTCCAGATTGACGATTGCCGCGTCGGCGCTTTCAATGATCTCTTTGACATGGACATAGTTGTCCTTGAAGGAATATTGTCCTGTATTTTCATCATAGGCGGCGCGAAGATTGTCGTCATGGGCCATAACATCCCCGGCAGCCAATATGGTGAAGGAATCGATCCGTGTCGGAGCTTCGGGTTCGGGCGATGCAGGCAGTTTGTCCCGATCTTCCAGAGCATCGGTTTTTGCATTCGGTGCGGCAGGGGAGGCGGAGGGTGTTATTGAAGATGAGGGCTGTGTTGAAGGGAGGGCCGCCTGCTCCCGTGCGCATCCTGTATAAATCAGGGATGTAAGTAAAATTAAAATGGCAACTAAATAAAGCTTGTTTTTCATGTATGAATTATAGCATATATCCAAATTGTCCATATGAAATGGTCAAAAAAGGGTGGATTTGGTGTAAAAATTAAACAAATCAATCGAAAAATTAAAAAAATAAAGAAAATTAATAAAATTATTAATAAATTTAATATAATTGCTTGACATCATAAAATAATGGAGTTATACTGTGTACATATTAAGGAGGAATGACAAATGACTAACTATAAAGCGCCGGGTAAATGTCCCGTATGCGGAGGGGAATTCGCAATAACAAAACTTACATGCAGCCAGTGCGGCAGCGAGCTTTCCGGTTTTTATGAAGGATGCAAATTCTGTTCTTTGACTGAAGAAGACAGGCACTTCATTGAGATTTTCATGAAAAACAGGGGAAGCATAAAGGATGTGGAAAAGGAAATGGGAATATCCTATCCGACCGTAAGGGGGAGACTTGACGATGTGATAAAGGCCATGGGATACATGCCGGCCTCATCGGATGAGGATTTCGACAGTTCCGATATTCTCAAAAAGCTGGAAGAAGGGGAGATAACCCCCGCTGAAGCGGCAGAATTGATAAGAGAAAGAAAAAAGGGTGTTTGAAATGGATGAAAAACAAAGAATACTTAAAATGGTGGAAGAAGGCAAGATGAGCGCACAGGAAGCGCTGGAACTCCTGGAGGCAATGGGAGGGACACAGGATAAGGAGCCGCCTGTTTTCAAAAACAAAGGACGCAAGAAGATGCTGAGAATCAGAATAGATGCAGGCGAAAAGGGATCAGGCAAGGCAAAGGTCAATGTGAATCTGCCGTTGAGCATCGCCAAAAAGCTCACCAGCCTGACGAAAGTGATACCGGAATCGGCAAAGCTGGAAATGGAGAAGGAAGGTTTCAACCTCGATGAACTCAATCTTAAGGAGCTGATTGAAGCCATAGAAGAAGGGGATCTGGATGAAAGCCTTGTTGACATCGTTGCTGATGAAGAAGGTGGAAAAGCGGGAGCGACGGTAAAGATCTATGTGGACTAAAGGAAATTTTCTTCTGATATGCATAAAAATCAAGAGATTCCGCATTTGGATACCTTTGGCGATATATATGGCAAGGGAGCTGCTGTGGCAGATACTGGAAATGGCCGAACTGCTCAAGCCGGTAATAGCCTGCCGCAAGACAAAGAGCCATATGGAAAAAGGACTTGCGGCAATGCCCGAACTGATGAAAGCGCTTTACTTGATAGGTGAGGACGGAAGATATGATTTGGTCGACATCGAAGCATCGGATGAAAAAGGTGAAGATGTGAAGATAAGTATAAAGGTCTGGTGAGGAAATGAAACATTTATTTTTTAGGTTCATGGCGTACTTTGCATTATTGATATTGTTTTCACTGCTTTTTCAAAAAGTTGAAGGCGATGCCGGGATAATGATTCTGTGTGCCTTCGTCCTGGTTTTGGTCAATACGGCGATACGTCCGGTGTTTACGGTGCTGGCGCTGCCGGCGAATATAATAACCTTGGGCGTGGCAAGTGTTTTCGTCAACATGCTGACCATTGTGATCAGTGATGCAATAGTGGCCGGAGTGAGCATTAGGGGGTTTTGGATAAATTTGATCCTGGCGATTGCCGTGATGTCCGTTGATTCAATATTAAGAAGAACGAGAGTGAACGGGTTCACAGGCAGGGTTTACGGATTATGAAGAAAATAACAGGGTATAACACCTGTAGATTAGGGGAGATGATCTTATGAAAAAGAACAGAAGGATAGGTAGTTCGGAATATTGGATAAAGAGCGGCGTGTCCCACAAAAGGGAAGAAATAGAAAGAGATTTGAATGCCGCACTCATGATTTCAAGCATAATACATTAATCATTACAACCAGGGGGCCCGTCCGGGCCCCGTTTTTTTATCGGGAACAAGTTATGGCCAAAAAAGCGGTCTGAAAATCTGGAATGTCAGCTTTTAGACGGCTTGTATGCAATTTGTGTATATGTTATACTTTCAATCAATAAAAGCGTTGAAGAAGATGAGTAGTTTCGCAAACACCGCATATAAGAGAGGGACGACAAAGGCTGAAATCGTTCTGCGGAATAACGGGATGAAGTTCGCTTCGGAGCAGCGGTCTGAAGGCATATGCTTGTAGGATTCGACGGCAGGCACCGTTAACGGCCGGCACATTAGTGTAATGAGTGTCCGCATATGCGGAAAATACGGGTGGTACCGCGGAGATTTACCTTCGTCCCTGACAGGATGGGGGTTTTTTTATTTGCTGACCTTTGCAGGATATGCCTGTTTCGCGTCACATGAATATTATCGGGAAAGGGGTTTCTTGATGAAACAGAAGTTGAACGAGATACTGGAAAATGCTAGAAAAGAATTTGAAAACATAAAAAACGGCCGTGAACTTGAAGACGCCAGAGTGAAATATCTGGGCAAAAAAGGTGAGCTTACCAAGGTCCTAAGGGGTATGGGTGGGCTCTCCCCCGAGGAAAGACCGGTTATCGGCAAACTTGCAAACGAAGTCAGAGGTGAAATCGAAAAACTGATTGAAGATGTTTCCTCAAATGTTGAAAAAGCGGCATTGGCGGCAAGGCTTGAAAAAGAAAAAATCGATGTCACCATACCGGGTCGAAAAAGAGGGATAGGGAAAAAGCATCCCCTCACACAGGCGATAGAGGAAATGGAAGAAATATTCATAGGCCTTGGATACGGAATCGCGGAAGGTCCTGAAATAGAAACCGTCTACAACAACTTCGACGCCTTGAACACGGATGTCAACCACCCTTCCAGGGACGAACAGGACACATTTTATATAAACGACAACATGCTTCTCAGGACCCAGACATCCCCGGTTCAGATACGTGTTATGAAAAACAACAAGCCACCGATAAAGATAATATGTCCGGGACGGGTATACAGGGCCGATACGGTCGACGCAACCCATTCACCGGTTTTCCACCAGATTGAAGGCCTTGTGATCGACAAGGGGATATCGATGGGTGATCTGGTGGGGACGCTTAAATATTTTGCAAAAATGCTGTTCGGCGAAAAAACGGAAATAAGGCTTAGGCCGCATCACTTCCCCTTTACGGAACCAAGTGCAGAGGTTGATGTCTCATGCTGGGTATGCGGGGGTGAAGGCTGCCGTGTATGCAAGAACGAAGGCTGGATAGAAATCCTGGGAGCGGGGATGGTGCATCCCAATGTCTTAAAAGCCTGTGGGATAGATCCTGAAATATACAGCGGTTTCGCTTTTGGCATGGGCGTTGAAAGGGCTGCCATGGGAAGACACGGAATCAACGACATGAGACTTTTATTTGAAAATGATTTACGTTTTCTGGAACAATTTTAGGAGGTTGCGATGAAAGTACCGATTAGCTGGTTAAAAGAATATACGGATATAGATGTGGATATCAAGGAATTCTGTGATGCAATGACAATGTCGGGATCGAAAGTCGAAGGTTTTAAAAGCCTTGGCGACGAGATAACAGGAGTGGTCGTAGGAAAAATCATGAAAATCAAAGCGCATCCCGATGCCGACAGGCTCATTGTGGCCGAGGTTGACACAGGTGACAGTGTAATCACGGTTGTCACAGGTGCGGACAACATAAGTGAAGGCGATTTGGTTCCCGTGGCTTTGGACGGGGCCCGGCTTCCCGGCAATGTGAAGATTAAAAAGGGAAAGCTTCGCGGAGTCGCATCCGAAGGTATGCTGTGTTCGCTCAGCGAATTGAAGCTTACTGTAAACGATTATCCACATGCCATTGAAGACGGTATTTTCATACTCGAAGGCGATTATACAATCGGCAGGGATATAAATGAAGCGCTGGGGCTCGATGAAACCGTGGTTGAATTTGAAATAACATCAAACCGCTCGGATTGTTTTTCCGTCATAGGCCTTGCAAGGGAGGCCGCAGCAACATTCGGGAAGGAATTTAAATTGAAAAAGCCTTCCCCGAAAGCTAAGCTTTCTGAAAATATTGAAGACCTCGTTTCCATCCGGGTAGAAGACCGGGACCTGTGTCCCCGATACACTGCAAGGCTTGTAAAAGATATAAAAATCGGACATTCGCCTGAGTGGATGAGACGCCGGTTGAGGGATGCCGGGGTGAGGCCGATAAACAACATAGTTGATATAACCAATTATGTCATGCTTGAATACGGACAACCCATGCACGCTTTCGACATGGATCTTTTAAAAGGCGATAAAATCGTCGTAAGGCGGGCGGAGGACGGCGAAAAGATAATGACCCTTGACGACAAACCGCGCAAACTTGATTCTTCCATGCTTGTGATTGCAGACGAGGAGCGCCCTGTAGCCGTTGCGGGTGTCATGGGCGGGGCCGACAGCGAGGTGAGCGGCGGAACCGGGACAATACTGTTTGAATCGGCGAATTTTGAACGGACAAGTGTAAGGCTTACCGCGCAGAAACTGTCCATGAGGACGGAGTCCTCCGGCAGGTTTGAAAAAGGCCTCGACATCAACAACACGATTCCGGCAGTGGAAAGGGCATGTGAGCTTATTGAAAAACTGGGGGCGGGGAAAATCGTAAAGGGAATGATTGACATCTGCGCCGACATTCCCAAGACGGAACCGATTAGACTAAGACCCGTTAAAATCAATGAGTTTCTGGGAACCGACATACCTGTTGAAAGGATGAAATCCATACTTGAATCCGTCGATTTCAAAGTTGAGGGTGACAATGTCACAGCGCCTTCCTTCAGACTGGACATAGAATGCGAAGCGGACCTTGCTGAAGAAGTGGCCCGCTTCTATGGATATAACGAAATAAAATCGACCATGCCTTCAGGCAGTGCATCGGTGTTGGCAGGGAAGACAACCGAACAAAAAATCAGAGATGCCATTGAGGGTGTCTGCCTTGCTTCGGGAATGTACGAGATATATACCTTTTCATTTGCAAGCCCGGATGTTTTTGACAGGCTGGGGCTTAAAGCCGACGACTACAGAAGAAGCGCAGTTAAAATACGCAACCCGCTGGGTGAGGATTTCAGCATAATGAGAACGACGGTTTTACCCGATATGTTGAAGGTCATTTCGCACAACGGCAACAGGAATGTTGAAAAAGGCGCTTTTTATGAAATGTCCCACACATATCATCCCGATGAAAACAGCGAGCTTCCTTTGCAGAAAACCGTACTCACCCTTGGCATGTTCGGTAATTGCGACTTTTATGATTTGAAGGGCGTGACTGAAGAGATAACGGATAAGCTCGGCATAAAGGACGTAAAATACAAATCGTTCGGTGAAGACCCGGTTTACCATCCGGGAAGATGTGCCGAAATAATTGCAAACGGAGAGAGGATTGGAGTGATAGGACAGATCAATCCCGTCTTGAGTGAAACATTTGCTGTTGACGCCGAAACAATGATAGGGACCATGGAAGTGGAAAAACTTATCGCGTTGGCGGATGAAGAGCGTTTTTATACCGAACTGCCCAAGTTCCCGGCGGTCGAACGCGACATAGCGATCGTAGTCGACGACGGAGTGACCGTTGATGATGTGACAGGGGTCATAAGGCAAAGCGGGGTCGTGAATCTCGCAGATACCAAATTCTTCGACATGTATAAGGGCGCTCAGATAGGCGAGGGAAATAAAAGTCTGGCATTTTCATTGGTTTTCAGATCAAAAGAAAGGACTTTGAGGGAAGACGAAGTTAACAAGAGTTTTGAAAAGATAGTCGAAGCTTTAAAAAGGGAACTGAACGCCGAACTCAGATAACAAAACGGTGAAGCAAATGGAAGATATTTACAAGAGGTTTGAAAATGACCGTTTCGCAAAAATGTGCGGAATGAACATCGATTTGATTGAAAAAGGCTTTGCCAAAACCTCAATGATTGTCGAACAAAGACATTTAAACGGCGTTGATATCTGCCAGGGCGGCGCGATTTTCACATTGGCCGACCTGGCGTTTGCATGCGCCTCCAATTCCCATGGGCCGGTAGCAGTATCCATAAACATGTCATCCGTCTTTCTTGAAGCCGCTTATGAAAACGAAAAACTGACAGCGCAAGCCCGCGAGGTGTCGCTCCACAAACGAATAGCGGTTTATGAAATCGAAGTAAAAGCCGACGACGGCCGCCTTGTGGCAAAAATGACCGGAACGGTTTATAGAAAACAGGACGGCTGACATATCATTTGTTTAATTTTTCCAGATTTTCTTTAAAGGCTGAAGCTATCACATTGTCTATCCCTTGTTTGAAAGGACCTCTGAATCCCGCATATAAAGGAGCGTTCAATCCTTCATAGCCGCCTTGGGATATTATCTTGTTGTCAGGTATGTAGGTAAGGGCTTCGTGATATCCCAGAAAGACGACTTTTGCAGGATCAAAAACCTGTTGAACTATCTGCTTGACCTCGTAACATATCTCTCCGCCCATATATGCGAAATATAAATCGGATGAAAGCCCCACTATGCCGCAATGTATTAC